>DAMAFT010000450.1:0-4338 GCA_031995805.1 Massilia sp. | reverse complement strand
GTCGTCGCGCCACACCATCATTTCCCGGCGCCAGGCCCCTTGAAGTACTTGAAGAACTCGGAATTCGAATCCAGCACCAGGATGTCGCTCTTGCCCTTGAAGGTCGCCTTGTACGCTTCCATCGAGCGGTAGAAACGGTAGAACTCCGGGTTCTTGCCGAACGATGCGGCATAGATCTGCGCCGCCTTGGCATCGCCCTCGCCGCGGATGGTCTCGGCGTCGCGCTGTCCCTCGGCCAGGATCGTCGCGCGCTGGCGTTCGGCATCGCCGCGGATCTGCTGGCCCTCGGCCACGCCGGCGGCGCGCACCTCGCCGGCCACGCGCAGGCGCTCGGCCTTCATGCGCTCGATCACGGCCGCGTTCACCTGGTCGGGGAAGTCGATGCGCTTGAGGCGCACGTCGACGACTTCGATGCCCAGGCCGCGCGCCTCGCGGGCCACGCGCTCGCGCACGGCCGCGCCCAGGGCGCCGCGCTGGCCGGACACGATATCGGCCACGTTGCGCGTGGCGGTTTCCGCCGCCAGCGCATTGCGCACGATCTGCGTCATCTTCCCGCCGCCGCGCTCGGCGCCGGCGCGGTCGGCGCCGGCACTGGTCTCGACCAGGTACTGGCGCGGATCGACGATCTTCCACTTGGCGAAGGCGTCGACCAGCAGTTCCTTCTTGTCGGCGGTCGCGTAGCGCTCGCCGTCCGGGGTGTCCAGCGTCTGCAGGCGCTTGTCGAGCCAGACCACGTTCTGCAGCGGCGCCGGCAGCTTGAAGTACAGGCCCGGTTCCTTGATCGTCTGGCGCAGCTCGCCCATCGCATACACGACGGCATAGCGGTGCTGGTCGACCACGAACATCGAGGACGACACCAGCACCACGGCCACGACCAGCGCGACCAGACTCGTTACCACACGGCTCATCAGCGGCTCTCCCGTTCGCGCGAATGCTCGCGGCTGCGCAGGTCGCGGTGCTGCGGCTGGGCCGGCGCGGCCTCCTGCTGCGGCTGCGCCTGCTGTTGTTGCGCTTGCTGGGCGGCCGGCGGCTGCCCGTTCTGTTGCGGTTGCTGCTGCGGCTGGGCCTGGGCCTGGCCGGGCTGCTGTCCCGGCTGCGGCTGCGGTTGCGCCATCACCGGACCGGACTTGCTGCCGATGGCCGCCTCGTTGGCGGTCGATTGCGCCAGCATCTTGTCAAGCGGCAAATAAAGCTGGTTGGTGCCGGTCTTGGCATCGATCAGGATCTTGCTGGTGCTGGAATAGACCTGCTGCATCGTGTCCATGTACATGCGGTCGCGCGTGACCTGCGGCGCCTTGGCGTACTCGGCGACGATCCGGTCGAAGCGCGCGGCCGCGCCGGTAGCGCGGTTCTCGACTTCGGCGCGGTAGGATTCGGCGCCTTCGAGCATGTCGGCGGCGCGGTTCTTCGCCTTCGGGATGATGTCGTCGGCATAGGCCTGCGCCTCGGCGCGCACGCGGGCGCCTTCTTCGCGGGCCTTGGCGATCTCGTCGAAGGCCGGGGCCACCTGGTCGGGCGGCTGCACCGACTGCATGGTCACGCCGACGATCTCGGCGCCCAGGCCGTAGCCGTTGGCGATCTGCTGGATGCCGCGGCGGGCCTCGCCGGCCAGTTGTTCGCGGCCCTCGGCCAGGACGTCGTCCATCCTGGCCTTTCCGACCAGTTCGCGCACCACGGTCTCGGCGGCGTCGCGCACGGTCTCGACCTGATCGCGGTTGTTGAACACCCAGGCGACCGGGTTGGTGATCTTGTACTGCACCGAGAACTGGACGTCGACGATGTTCTCGTCGCCGGTCAGCATCAGCGCCTCGTTCGGCTGCTTGTTGCGCACGTTGGCGCGGTAGCCGATCTCGGTGGTCTGCACCTGGGCGACGTTGACGGTCTCGTGGGCCTGGAACGGCGCCGGCCAGCGCCAGTTGAAGCCGGGCTGCACGGTATGCGACAGCTTGCCGAAGGTGGTGACGATGCCGACCTGCCCCTCCTGCACGATGAAGGCGCCGCTGGCCAGCCAGATCAGGGCGGCGATGGCGCCGACCACGGTCGCGGTCAGGCCGATGCCGCGCGCGTCCGGACGGAAGCCGTCGCCGCCGCTGCCGCCGCCATTGCCGCGCTTGTTGCCGAACAGGCGGTTCAGGCGCTGGTTGAAGTCGCGCCACAGCTGGTCGAGGTCGGGCGGGCCGTCGTTGTTGTTGTTCTGGTTGTTGGGGCGGCGGCCTTCCTGGGCCTTGCGCTCGCCCTCGGGCTTGTGCCCCCAGCGCGGATCGTCCAGCGACAGCTTGACGCCGGCCGCGAGCCGGGAGAGCCGGGTGCGCCACGGCGCACCGGCGGGAATCCGGCGCCGGCCGGTGGCCGGCCCGGCGCCAGGACGTCTGATCAGGGAGTCGAACATAGGCTAGTGTGGTCGGGATAGTGCGGGCATCTCGTCGGCCGGATTGGCGGCCGGATTGCCGGAGGGGCCGGGTGGCGCATCGAACGCGACGTCGAGGCCGCGCGGGTCGAACTCGGGCTCGGCGGCGGGCGCCGGGCCGGAACGGGCCGCCTCGACGATGGCTTCGCGCAGCAGGTCGAGTCCGGCGCCGGTGTGGGCGCTGACGAAGACGCGGCCGATCTTGCCGTATTCGTCGCGCTCCACGCCCGGCTCCAGGCCGGCGGCGTCGATCTTGTTCCAGACCAGGATCTGCGGCACGTGGTCGGCGCCGATCTCGCGCAGCACCTCGTTGACCTGCTCGATCTGCTCCATGCGCACCGGCGAGGCGCCGTCGACGACGTGCAGCAGCAGGTCGGCGTGGATGGTTTCCTCGAGCGTGGCGCGGAACGCGGCCACCAGCTGGTGCGGCAGTTCGCGCACGAAGCCGACGGTGTCGGACACGACCACGTTGCCGACGTCCTCGCCCAGGTAGACCCGGCGCGAGGTGGTGTCGAGCGTCGCGAACAGCTGGTTCGCCACGTAGACGCCGGCCTTGGTGAGGGTATTGAACAGCGTCGACTTGCCGGCATTGGTATAGCCGACCAGCGACACCGAGAATGTCTTGTTGCGGCCGCGCGAGCGGCGCTGGGTCTCGTGCTGCTTGCGCAGCTTGGACAGGCGCGTGCGCAGCATCTTGACGCGCTCGCCGATCAGGCGGCGGTCGGTCTCGAGCTGGGTCTCGCCGGGGCCGCGCAGGCCGATGCCGCCCTTCTGGCGCTCGAGGTGGGTCCAGCCGCGGATCAGGCGGGTGGACAGGTGCTGCAGCTGGGCCAGCTCGACCTGCAGCTTGCCCTCGTGGCTCTGGGCGCGCTGGGCGAAGATGTCCAGGATCAGGCTGGTGCGGTCGACCACGCGCACGCCCAGGCGGCGCTCGAGGTTGCGCTGCTGGGCGGGCGACAGGGCGTGGTTGAAGATGACGATCTCGATCTTGTCTGCCAGGCACGCCTGGGCGATCTCGTCGGCCTTGCCGCTGCCGACGAAATAGGCGGGATCGGGACTGTTGCGCTTGGCGGTGATGGTGGCGGCCGGCGTCGCTCCCGCGGAGCGCGCCAGCAGCGCCAGTTCTTCCAGGCTGGCCTTGAAGTCGCCAGTGCCGAAGTCGATACCGACCAGTGCCGCGCGCATGACGGAGGCGTCAGCCATCGACCTCACTCGGCGTCTTGCTCAAGGTTGAGGTTGACGGCGCGTGCCGGGACGACGGTGGAGATTGCATGCTTGTAGACCATCTGGGTGACCGTGTTACGCAGCAGGACTACGTACTGGTCGAAGGACTCGATGTGTCCCTGGAGCTTGATCCCGTTGACCAGGTAGATCGAGACGGGTACGTGTTCCTTGCGCAAGGCGTTCAGGAATGGGTCTTGTAACAATTGCCCTTTGTTGCTCATAACAGCTCCGTGATGTTGTTGTCGTATAAAAATTGTGGCGGGATGCCGGTTTTCAAGTGGGTGCGCCGACATTCTCACGTTGTGAATGTCCGCCGCAGCCTACTGTAACCTGTTTTGGTGTTTTTTGTCGTACTGCTATGGTTAGGATTGGCTTAAATCCGGCCCGCCATGTCGGGCGCGTAGGGTGGACGGCGCCGCCGTCCACGCGTTCAGGCGACACGGGCCGGAGCGGAATGGCCGTACATGCGCATGCTGCTTGCGGAACGGCCATTCAGGTGCGGGTTGAACGCGTGGACGGGGAGCCCCCGTCCACCCTACTCGCCCTTCGCGAACGGATTCTTCCCGCTGCGCAGCTCGATCCGCAGCGGCGTCCCGACCAGGTTGAAGGTATCGCGGAAGTGCTTTTCCAGGTAGCGCTTGTACGGCTCGGTGACGCCGTCCAGCGCATTGCCGTGGATGACGATGATCGGCGGATTCTGGCCGCCC
>DAMAFT010000449.1:0-4356 GCA_031995805.1 Massilia sp. | reverse complement strand
AATTCGCCCTGCTGCTGTCGCAGGGCGGGGAATTCGCCTTCGTCGTGTTCGGCGCCGCCGCTACCGCGCGCGTGTTCTCGCCCGACGTGGCCTCGATCCTGGTGGTGGTGGTGGCGCTGTCGATGGTCGTCACGCCGCTGGCGCTGATGCTGTACGACCGTACCCAGGCCTGGCGCCAGCGCGAACGCAGGGACGGCAAGAAGAAGGCCGACGCCATCGAACCGAACGAGGACCACGTGATCGTCGCCGGCTTCGGCCGCTTCGGCCAGATCGTCGGCCGCTTCCTGCACGCCAACCACGTGCGCCTGACGGTGCTCGACCACGACCCCGACCAGATCGAGGTGCTGCGCCACTTCGGCTTCAAGGTCTTCTACGGCGACGCCACCCGCCCCGACCTGCTGCGCGCCGCCGGCGCCGCCAAGGCGCGCGCCGTGGTCGTGGCGATCGACGACATCGAGGACAGCCTGGCGCTGGTCGATGCCGTGCGGCGCGACTGGCCCGGCCTGCCGGTGTTCGCGCGGGCGCGCAACGTCACCCATTACTACCAGCTGATGGACCGCGGCGTGACGATGATCGAGCGCGAGACCTACGAAGCCGCCCTGAAGCTGGGCCGCACCGTGCTCACCGACGGCCTGGGCCAGAGCGCCTACCGCACGCGCCAGGCCGCCAACCGCTTCCGCCGCCACAACAAGCAGAGCCTGGAGGCCGTCTACCCGTACTACAAGGACCGCGAGACCTTCGTGTCGCTGACCAAGCAGGCGCGCGAGGAACTCGAAGAGATGATCGCCAGGGACCGCCGCGCGGCGGAGGAGGAACGGACGCCTTACTGGGATTGACGGCGCCGGGTGGCGTGTGCGCCACGGCGCGGCGGCCAGCCTTGCGTTCGGCGCGGTGCTCGGGCATGCTGGCGGACTTTGCCGCTCCCCCACACCGCCACCATGAGTCAAAGCACTACCCGTACGCCAGGCCCCCTCTGGGGCCTGGCCATCGACACCGAGCGCTGCATCGGCTGCCACGCCTGCTCGGTCGCCTGCAAGGTCGAGAACACCGTCTACCTCGGCATGTTCCGCACCAAGGTCTATTACCACGATTTCCACGGCCCGGACGCCGCCGGCAAGACCGCGCCGCGGCGCGCCTTCCTGCCGACGCTGTGCATGCAGTGCGAGGACGCGCCCTGCCTGAAGGCCTGCCCGACCGAGTCGATCCGGCGCGACGCCGACGGCGTGGTGCGCATCGACGTCGACAGTTGCGACCGTTCGCGCGACTGCATCGCCGCCTGTCCCTACGGCGCCATCCACATCGACCCGGTCGCCCAGGTGGCCGACAAGTGCGACCTGTGCAGCCACCGCCTGGAAGCCGGCATGCAGCCGGCCTGCGTGGAGGCCTGCCCGGCCGACGTGTTCGCGTTCGGCGACCTGGACGATCCGGGCAGCGCGATCCGCCGCTTCCAGGCGAAGCACGGCAAGGAACTGGCCGTGCTGAAGCCGGAGGAAGGCACGCGCCCGGCCGTGCAGTACCGCGGCATCGGCACGGTGGTGCCGCGCGCGGTCGAGCGCAAGCTGCCCAAGGGCCGCAACCACGACCCGTTCACCTACGAGATCGACACCTGGTCCGAGCTGCGCGCCGACTACGGCACCGTGGTCGGCAAGGCCAAGGGGGGCGCATGATGGAACGCCGCCATTTCATCAAGTCGGGCCTGGGCGCCCTGGCCACGCTCGCCGTCGGCGAGACGATCCTGCTGGCCCCGGGCGACGCCGTGGCCGCCGTGCCCGACCCGCTGAACTACGCCGTCGACGCCGACGGCAAGGCGCGCAAGGTGCGTCCCGACTACGCCCGGGCCACCACGGTCAAGAGCGTCTGCCTGAACTGCTCCACCGTGTGCGGCATCGAGGGCTTCGTCCAGGACGGCAAGGTCGTCAAGATCCGCGGCAATCCGCTCGACCCCAACCTGGGCAACTTCATGACCTGCGCCAAGGGCCAGAGCGGACCGACGATCAACACCTATCCGGAACGCCTGCTGTACCCGCTCAAGCGCGCCGGCAAGCGCGGCGACGGCCTGTGGAAACGCATCACCTGGGACGAGGCGTATGCCGAGATCGCGGCGCGCATCCGCACCTGCATCGACGACGGCCATCCCGAGCGCGTCGGCATCCACCAGGGCCGCTCGCGCTACGAGTCCGAGGTCACGCGCTTCCTGAACGCGGTCGGCTCGCCGGTGCTGCTGAACCACCGCGCCCTGTGTTCGTCGAACAAGCGCGCCGCCAACTACGTCAGCCTGGGCGAGACCGACTGGGAATCGATCGACGCCGAGCGCTGCCGCTACTTCCTGAACTTCGGCGCCAACTTCTTCGAAGCGCACCAGGGCGGCCTGCACCTGGCCAAGCGCGTGGTCAAGGCCCGCTTCGACCACGGCGCCAAGCTGGTCACGTTCGACGTGCGCATGTCGAACACGGCCGGCCGCAGCGACGAATGGTTCCGCCCGATGCCCGGCACCGAGGGCGCGATCGCGCTGGCGATGGCCCACGTGATCCTGCGCGAGAACCTGCACGACCGCGCCTTCGTCGCCGACTTCGTCCAGCCGGGCGAGGCGCAGCTGCGCGACTGGCTGGCCGGCTACACGCCGGCCTGGGCCGAGGGCGTGTCCGGCATGGCGGCGGCCGACATCGAACGCATCGCCATCGAGTTCGCGTCGGCCCGTCCGGCCGTCGCCGCCTTCAGCAACCGCGGCACCGGCGCCCACTACAACGGCTTCAATGCCGAGCGCGCCGTGGTCATGCTCAACGCCCTGGTGGGCAGCGTGGGCCGCCCGGGCGGCTATTGCTACGGCCTGGACGAGAAGCTGTCGCCGGCGCGCTACCCGGTGCCGCAGCCGGAGCCGCCGAAGGTGACGATCCGCACCGACCTGGAAGACCCGCCGGAATGGCCGCTGGCCAACCGCTGGCAGAAGATGAAGGTCGGCCAGGTGGTGTTCGACTACCTGAAGCAGGGCCGCGCACGGCTCGACGTCTACCTCAGCTACACCATCGCCGCGCCGATGACCTGGCCCGAGGGCCGCACGACGGCCGTCGAGGTGCTGCGCGACGAAAAACTGCTGCCGTTCCACGCCTGCTCCGACATCGTGTATTCGGAAATGGCCCACTACGCCGACCTGATCCTGCCCGACGCCACCTACCTGGAGCGCTGGGGCATGGACATCCGCAACAACCTCGAGCTGCAGCACTACGTGATGCTGCGCCAGCCGATGGTGCCGCCGCCGGGCGAGGCGGTGTCCTTCCCCGACGTGCTGTTCGAGGTCGGCCGGCGCCTGGGGCCCGAGCGCGCGCGCTACTTCGCCTTCGGCAGCCACGAGGACTACGTGCGCGTGCAGTGCTCGAAGCTGCCGACCACGGGGCCGGACGGCCGCCGCTTCGCCGACGGCTTCGCCTACATGCGCCACTACGGCGTGCACGTCGACACCAGCCAGCCCAAGGCCTACGAGGTGTTCCGGCGCAAGCTCGGCCCGGCCCAGCTGGACGGCGCCCGCGTCGATGCGGCCAGCGGCCGCGTGCTGAAGGCCGACAAGCCCGGCGCCAAGGAAAAGGCGGTCGGCCTGGTGGTGCGCGGCGAGGCGCTGCGCGGCTTCGCCACGCCGTCGCGGCGCTTCGAGATCCACGCGCCGGAAGTGGCGCAGGTGGCCGCCGCGGCCGGCATGCGCGACGACGGCATGCCGGCGTTCCGCCCGGTGCCGGGGCTGGAGGCGCTGGCCGCCGACCGCTTCGTGCTGACCTCGTTCAAGTGGAACGTCCACACCCAGGGCCGCACGGCCACGCAGAAATACCTGGCCGAGATCGTGCACGACAACCCGATGTGGATCCACCCGGACGCCGCCGCGCGCATCGGCGTCAAGTCCGGCGACATGGTCGAGCTGACCACCTACCGGCCGCGCTCGGGCCGGGAAGGCGACCGCGCGTTCAAGGCGGCCGACGGCGGCAGGGACGCCGTCGTCGGCACCGCGCGCATCCGCGTGTTCGTCACCGACGGCATCCATCCGAAGGTGCTGGCCGTGTCGAACTCGCTGGGCTGGAAGCATGGCGGGCGCGCCGCGCTGGGCCGCAACGGCGAGCGCGACAAGGCGCTGGCCGGCGTGCGCCAGGGCGGCACGCGCGCCGGCCTGGGCCCCGCGCCGCAGCTGGACGACCTGCGCAACGGCGTGTGGTGGGACGAGCGCAACGGCGGGCGCGGCAACGGCGTCAACGTGAACGCCATCCTGCCCGTCAATCCGGCGCCGCTGGTGGGCATGCAGTCATGGTTCGACACGGTGTGCAGCGTGCGCAAGGTGTGATCATGCGCGGGCCATGCCGCCGCCGACACGGTGGC
>DAMAFT010000448.1:0-4361 GCA_031995805.1 Massilia sp. | reverse complement strand
CGACCTGCCGGTGGTGGGCCGCATCCCGGGTTCGCTGATCCAGATGATCCCGTACGTCGTCACCGTCGTCGTGCTGGCCGGCCTGATGGCCAAGTCGGTGGCGCCGAAGGCGGTCGGCAAGCCGTTCGTCAAGTCGCGCTGAGCGGCCCGCGCCGGCCGCGCCGGCGTGTTTCATCATCCTGTCATTCCCCGATTGCATACTCTGCCGTTTCGACGACGGAGTATGCAATGCACCTGAAATCATCGCCGCCGGCCGCGACCGCCCTGGCCCTGCGGTTCGGCGTCGCCCTCGCCCTGCCCTGGATGCTCGCGGCCTGCGGCGGTTCCGACGACCCGACGACGACGACCCGCACCGTGACGGTGGTGGCGGCGACCGGCAAGGCGATCGCCGCCGGCGCGGTCACCGTGCAGGACGCCACCAAAGCCACGGTGGGCAATGGCACCACCGATGCCGACGGCAAGGCCGTGGTGCAGATTCCCGCCTCCGCCGTCGCGCCCTTCCTCCTGACCGTGAAGCCGGCCGGCGGCGATCCGCTGTACACCGTGTCGATCAAGGAAAGCGCCGTCAACGTCACGCCCCTGACCTCGGTGGTCGCCATGCAGTTGCTGGGCACCGCGCCCGGCGCGGCCACGGCGGCGCAACTGGCGGCCGTCGATGCGGCCAGGCTGGCGGGCGCGCAGTCGCAACTGGCGGCCGCGCTGGCCGCGCCGATGGCGACCGCCGGCGTCCCTTCCGACTACGACTTCGTCAACGGCTCCCTGACCCCCGGCGGCAGCCAGGACAAGGCCGACAGGCTGCTGGACCAGCTGGCCGTCAAGGTCGACGGCGGCGACATCGACATCGTGAACGCCGGCGGTTCCATCCTGGCCCAGATCACCCACGGCAGCGTGCCGCGCGCGACCGGCAAGCAGCTGGTCGATGCGGTCGCCACGCCGACCGCACGCCAGCAGGCGCTGATGGCCATGGCGCCCGGCACGGCGAGCGCGCCGGTGTTCCTGGAGGCGGCGCTGGACGAACTGCTGCCGACCCAGCCCGCGGTCGGCTACGACCAGATCTACTACAAGCTGGGCCGCTACGGCGCCGAAGACGCGGTCATGGCCAAGACCAGCAAGCCGAAGAAATTCGCCGAACTGTGCGAGGCGAACGGCCAGGACGACGTGGTGAGCAAGACCGCCAACGTCGCCGGCGCCACGCTGGCCAACCCGCCGGCGACCTTCGCCTGCAAGTCGCCGGTCGGCACCAGGCCGGGCGACATGAAGACCGTCGTCATCGGCCCGCAGGGCAGGCTGTACCTGACCGACGGCCATCACACGTTCAGCGCGTTCTGGGATGCCGACGGCGGCGTCAACCACAAGCTCAAGGTCTGGGTCAAGGTGACCGACAACTTGAGCAGGCTGAGCGAAGTCGAGTTCTGGAAGCAGATGAAGGCCAGCAAGAAGGTCTGGCTCAGGGACGGCGCCAACAAGCCGATCGTGACCGGCCAGCTGCCGCAGCAGATCGGCCTTGCCTCGCTCGGCAACGATCCCTACCGCGCGCTGGTGTACTTCACGCGCGACGCCGGCTACGTCGTCCCCGCCGACGCCACCGAATTCCTCGAGTTCTACTGGGCCGACTGGCTACGCAACAAGCCGGTGCTGGACCTGGCGGGCTACGACCTGCGCGACACCGCCAGCTATGCCGCGGCGATCCTGAAGGCGTCGCAGGCGATGACGGCGATTCCCTCGACCGAGGTGGTCGGCAACGGCGTCACCGCCGCGGCGCTGGGCTGGAGCGGCAAGCTGGACACGGCGGCGCTGGACGACCTGGTCACGCCGACCGGCAAGCTGACCTACTCGATCGCCTACAAGAAATCGCTGGGCAAATAAGGACGCCGGCAACGGCGGCGGCCCGCGCCGCCGCCATCATTCGCGATCATTCGCTGGCGTACGCCCGCGCCGCCGAGCGCGCGAACGTCCACGCCACGCCCAGCCCCGCCGACGTCCCCGTCGACTTGCGCATCAGGGGACTGTCCTCGTTGGCCGCCCCGGAATACGATTCGTAGCGCACGAAGCCGAACATGCGCACGTCCGGATTGATGCGCCAGGTCCCGAACAGCCCCGTACGCACCAGCAGCAGGCCGGCATCGGCCCGGTAGGCGGGGCGGTCCGCCGTCGCGTACTGCGGCGCCACCTCGTAGAAATAGCGGTGGATGCGGCGGTCGCCGAACACCGCGGCGAGCTGCGCTTCCATCGTCCAGCGCGCGCCTTCTCCGCGCTTTTCCCAGACCAGGCGCGGCTCCGCCGTCCAGCCCTGGCGCCGCACCCCTCCCCTGCCCTCGATCACGGCGCGCAGCGGCAATTCCACGCGCACGCGCCCGGCGTCGCCCATGTCGTCGAACTTGTATTTCACGCGCGGGCCGAATTCGACCAGCGTGCCCAGGTCCGGCATGCCGCGCCGCGCGTCGACGTCGTCGGAATGGGCCGGCAGCGAGCCGGCGAAACCGACGTCGAACTCGACCCGGTCGGTGTTCAGCAGGCGTGCGCCGACGCCATTCTGGTCGGCGCGCAGCACCTTGCCGCGGTAGACCAGGAAGGGCAGCGCCAGCGCGCGCGTGGAGCGGTCGTCGGCGCCGGGATAGGCCGGCGTGCTGAAGCCGGCGGCGCCGATGCCGGCTTCCCACAGGGGCAGGTTGCGTTCCTGGGGTTCGGCGGCGGCGCAGGTGGAAGCGCAGGCGCAGGCGAGGACGGCAGGCAGGATGGGGGACGGTTTCATGGTGGTTTTCATGGTCGGCGTGAAGAAAGGCGCGCCCATTCTAACGTCGCTCCACCATGGACGTCGCCCCCGCGCGGCGGGGGCGACGTCGAAGCGCCGCTCGACGCTGGCGCGATGGACGATTTACGGCCAGATCGCCTGCAACAGCTGCGCCAGGTGGAAGCCGCCCTTGACGAGCTGCGTGCGCGCCAGCGCCGAACTCGGCACCGGATAGTCCTGCGGCACTTCCAGCGTCCAGGTGTAGTAGGTCTCGCCCTTCTTGCTCACCTGCGGCACCAGCTTGCCGACCGTGACGCCGCCGTAGGCCTGCTTGGAGGCGACCAGCGCATCGTCGGCCCACTGGTAGGGCCAGGTCGACACGTCGCCGCCGTTCTGCGCCACCGCCGGCTTCGAGGCGATGGCCCAGTCCGCGAACTGGTCCGGCGTCCTGTTGCCGTTGCGGCGGAACGCGTAGTCGACGGTGGTGCTGTCCCAGTAGGAGTGGAACGGCTTCGTGAGCGCCTTCGGCACGCCCGGCTTGACCGGCTTCGGCTCGCCCGGCGGGATCGTGCCGGCGCTGATCTTCTCCAGCCACTCTTCGCTCAGCAGCAGGTTGTTGCCGCCGCGCGAATCGAAGATGGCCGTCTCGTCGATCGCCGCGTGGCTGGCCGGCACGACGAACTTGCCCTCCTTCGAGACGAAGGCCGCGCCCACGTGCAGCGGCTGGTGGATGTCGCCGGCCAGGTGCACGACCAGGATCAGCGCCTGGCGCGGGGTGAACTTGTGGGGATTGGTCTCCGGCGTGTCCTTGCCCTGCAGGACGGCGATCGCCTGCTTCAGCGTCTGCACGATGTCGACGTCGGCCGTGCCGACGGCGCCGTCGTGGTAGTGGTCGAGCTGGAACGGCACGTCGGTGTAGTGGTATTCGCTGTGCTTCGGGTTCGCGTTCACGTACTCGACCATGTCCGGCGTCTGCGGGCCGCAATAGGTGCCCTTGACGCAGTCCGGCCAGCTGGCGACCGATGCCAGCGACTCGCCCGGCAGCAGGATCGCCTTGACCTTTTGCTCGGCATCGCTGCCCTTGATCAGCTTGTCGGCGATCGATCCCACGGCGCGGTGGCCGTCGTTGCCCCAGGCCAGCGCGGCCTGCGAGGTGAAGGCGCTTGCCAGCGCGATGGCACAAGCCAGTTTTTTCATGATGGGTCCTCGGTGCATATCGATACGTGAATTCAGCGCAGCTTGACGATGCGCGGCTGCGCCGCGGCATTGGCGGCGCCGGTTTCCGGATGCTGCTTCAGGTAGGCGACCAGGGCATCGAGGTCGCGCCCCCGGGTGTCGCTGCGGTTGGTGCCCTGGGCGAACACGGGGAACGCGTCGCCGCCCTCGGCCAGGAAGCTGTTCACCGCAATGCGGTAGACCTTGGCGTCGTCCACCGGCACGCCGCCCACCTTCAGGCTGCCCGGCACGATGCGACTGCCCTTCGGCTTGCCCGCATCCCACTGGTAGGCCAGGGTGCGCGAGACCTGCAGCATCATCGAACCGTCGGGACGTTCCCACTGCTGTTCCAGGACCGTGCGCAATTGCAGGCCGGTGACGTCCATCACGACCACGGTATTACCGAAGGGGAGCA
>DAMAFT010000447.1:0-4403 GCA_031995805.1 Massilia sp. | reverse complement strand
CGCGCAGGGCCGGGACGTAGGCGCATTGCGCCAGCGCCGCCAGCGCGGCGCGGTCGTAGTCCGGGAAGGCGCTCGGCTTGGCGACGGCGGGCGCCGCCACCTTGCCGTCCGCCTTCACCACGAAGCCGAACACCACCTCGAGCGGCAGGTCGCGCCGCACCACGTCCTCGGGATAGTCGGGCATGGCGCAGCTGCCGTCGACGCGGCGCGCCTGCAGCACTTCCTGGCCGCGCGGCGCCATCGCCGCCGGCGGCTGGCCCGGCTGGCCGGGTTGGCCCGGCTGCCCCGGAGTCGGCAGCGGCACCGGCTTGCCGTTGGCGGTCAGCGCGCCGTTGCGCCATTCGACGACGGACACCAGCACGTCGTTGTCCAGGCGCGCGAAGCCGCCGCCGACCATCTTGCCGACCGCGATGTCGGTGATGCTCTGGCGCAGCTGGGCGAGGGCCTGCGGGTCGTCGGCCTTGCCCTGCTGGGCCGCCTGCCGGGCGGCGATCGTGCCGGCGACCTCGCGCACCAGCGCCACCGGCACGCGGATCTCGAAGCGCGCGACGATCTTCTGCGCCAGCGCCTTGAGGTCGTCGAGGTCGGACGCCTTGCCGTCCCTGACGGCGACGCGGCCCCTGATCGACGCCTTGGCGCCGTGGTAGCCGGCGCTGATCTCGTCGATCTCCAGCGCCGTGCCGCGCGCCAGCGCCGCCTTGCCGAAGCTGCGCAGCAGCGGCTTCATGGCCTCGGCCTGCTGGGCGGGCGTCAGCTTCTCCAGTGCGTCGCCGCGGCGCATGCCGGCCTCGCCCAGCTCGACCAGGCTGGCCTTGTCGAGGTTCACCAGGCGCATGGCGAAGCGCACGTCCTCGATGCGCTCGCCGGCCGCCTCGATGCGCGCGATGCGGGTGTCGTAGGCGATGTCGGCGGTCCGGCCGTGGTCGATGGCTTGGTAGCCGCCGGCCAGGCCGGTGAGGGCGACCAGGGCGCCGTCGGCCTTGTTGCGGATGTCCATGCCGGCCATGCGCGCCGAGACCGTGCCGAACCACAGGCCGTCGGCGCCGCGCTTCTGGCGGCTATCCAGCGTCAGGCCGCGCGCCGCGATCCGGGTCTGCGCATCCTCGGCCGCCAGCATGCCCCAGCTGCCGGTCGTGGCGGCCGTCGTGCCGGCCGGGTTGAACTGGAAGTCGAGGGTGCCCGTGCTCCACTCGAGCGCGGTGCCGCCGGCCGGCGCATGGCGCAGCGCCGGGATGGTCATGCGCCAGTCGACGCGGCCGGATTGCGACGGCAGGCGCGCCAGCGTATACAGGCGGTCGGTGCCGAAGGCGGCGCGCAGCTTGTCCGAGGTGGCCGGCGACGGCGACTGCGTGGCCAGGCGCTCCATGCGCACGGTGGCCGGCAGCTTGCGGTCTTCCGGCTTCTGCAGCTCGCGCAGCAGGGATTGCAGCGCCAGCATGGCGGGCGAGGGCGCCGCCGCGGCAGAGCCGGCCGGCCTCGCGGCTGGCGGCTGCGCTGGCTGGGCGGCAGGCGCGGACAGTGCGGCCAGCAGGCTCGCCGCGAGGGTGGAGTGCAGCAGGATCTTTTTCACGAATGGCCCCAGTATTATGTTTTTGCTTATATGTTTCCGATTATTAACTAAACACGCTGGAAAGTCATTCACATCCGCTTGCACGGGCAGCCCGGGGGCGGCTGGCGGTACAATAACGGATTCGTCAATCTTTCCCTTTAGAGAACGCCATGGCCGTCAATTCCCCCCTGCCCGTCGCCGCCGACCTGAGCCCCGTCGCCGGTATCGAAATCGGCTACGCCGAAGCCGGCATCAAGAAGCCGAACCGCAAGGATGTGCTGGTGATGAGGCTCGCCGAAGGCGCGACCGTCGCCGGCGTGTTCACCAAGAACCGCTTCTGCGCCGCGCCGGTGCAGGTCAGCAAGGCCAACCTGGAAGCCGTGCGCGCCGGCGGCAAGCCGATCCGCGCGCTGGTGGTCAACACCGGCAACGCGAATGCCGGCACCGGCGAGCCGGGCCTGCAGAACGCCCGGGCCACCTGCGCCGAGGTGGCGCGCCTGCTCGGCCTGGACGCGCAGCAGGTCTTGCCGTTCTCGACCGGCGTGATCCTGGAACCGCTGCCGCTGCCGAAGATCGTCGCCGGCCTGCCGGCCGCCGTGGAAAACCTGAAGGCGGACAACTGGTTCAACGCGGCCGAAGCCATCATGACCACCGACACCCAGCCGAAGGCGGCGTCGGTGAGCACGACCATCGGCGGCCATGCGGTCACGCTGACCGGCATCAGCAAGGGCGCCGGCATGATCAAGCCGAACATGGCGACCATGCTCGGCTACGTCGCCTTCGATGCGAAAGTCGCCCAGCCGGTGCTGGACGAACTGGTGAAGTACGCGGCCGACCGCTCGTTCAACTGCATCACCATCGACGGCGACACGTCGACCAACGATTCCTTCATGCTGATGGCCACCGGCGCCGGCTCGCTCGTCATCGACAAGGCCGAGGGCGCCGACTACGAAGCGCTGCGCGACGCCGTCACCGGCATCTCGACCCACCTGGCGCAGCAGATCATCCGCGATGGCGAGGGCGCGACCAAGTTCATCACCATCGCCGTCGAGCAGGGCCGCGACGTCGAGGAATGCCGCAAGATCGCCTACGCGATCGCCCACTCGCCGCTGGTCAAGACCGCCTTCTTCGCCTCCGATCCGAACCTGGGCCGCATCCTGGCCGCGATCGGCTACGCCGGCGTCGACGACCTGGATACGGCCACGCTCGACCTGTACCTGGACGACGTGCTGGTCGCCAAGGCCGGCGGCCGCAATCCGGACTACAAGGAAGAGGACGGCCAGCGCGTGATGAAGAAGGCCGAGATCGTGGTGCGCGTACTGCTGGGCCGCGGCGGCGCCGACGCCACCGTCTGGACCTGCGACCTGTCGCACGACTACGTCTCGATCAACGCCGACTACCGTTCCTGAGCGTGCCGATGAACCAGCTGGAAAACTTCCTGCACCGGGCGGAAGCCCTGCTGGCGCGGGTGGAGGGCCTGCTGCCGCCGGCCGCGCCGCGCGAGCCGGACTTCAAGCACGGCTACGCGTTCCGCTGGCGCCACCGCGCCGGCAGCGCGCACGCCAGGTACCTGCAGGCGGTCGGGCACGCGTCGGCCATCCGCCTGGACGACCTGCAGCACGTCGGCCCGCAGAAAAGCCAGATCGAGCAGAACACGCGCCAGTTCGTGCACCGCCGCCCGGCCAACAACGTGCTGCTGACCGGCGCGCGCGGCACCGGCAAGTCGTCGCTGATCAAGGCCTGCCTGAACCAGTTCGCGCCGCAGGGCCTGCGCCTGATCGAGGTCGACAAGGCCGACCTGGCCGACCTGCCGGACATCGTCGACCTGGTCGCCGGCCGGCCCGAGCGCTTCGTGGTCTTTTGCGACGACCTCAGCTTCGAGGAAGGAGAAGCCGGCTACAAGGCGCTGAAGGTGGCGCTGGACGGCAGCATCGCGGCGCAGTCGGACAACGTGCTGATCTACGCCACTTCGAACCGGCGCCACCTGATGCCGGAAAAGATGTCGGACAATGCCGGCTACAAGCACGGGGACGACGGCGACCTGCATCCCGGCGAGACCGTCGAGGAACGGATCTCGCTGTCCGAGCGCTTCGGCCTGTGGCTGTCGTTCTACCCGTTCAAGCAGGACGACTACCTCGACATCGTCGGCCACTGGCTGGCCAGCTTCGGCTGCACGCCGCAGCAGGTCGAGGCGGCGCGCGGCGATGCGTTGCGCTGGGCGCTGGGCCGCGGTTCGCGCTCGGGCCGCGTGGCCTGGCAGTTCGCCAAGGACTATGCGGGCAAGTTGCCGCAGGAACCGGAACCGGAACCGGAACCGAAAGCGGGAGCGCAGGATGCCTGAGGCTGCAAAGAAGCCGGTCGACGTCGCCGTCGGCGTGTTGATGCGCCCGAACGGCGATGTGCTGCTGGGCCAGCGCCCGGAGGGCAAGCCGTATGCCGGCTACTGGGAATTCCCGGGCGGGAAGGTGGAGCCCGGCGAGGACATCTTCCACGCGCTGCAGCGCGAGTTCGTCGAGGAACTGGGCGTGAAGGTGCTGAGCGCCGAACCCTGGTGCTGCGTCGAGCACGTGTACGAGCACGCGCACGTGCGCCTGTACTTCTACATCAGCCGCGCGTGGGAAGGCGAGCCGCAAGGCCTGGAAGGGCAGGCGTTCGCGTGGCAGGGGGCGTACGCGGTCAGCCCGCTGCTGCCGGCGACGATTCCCTTGCTGGAATGGCTGGACCAGGTGCGCTACAACCAGCCGGCGTATTAATCTTTCGACACCTCGTCCTCATCCCCCGGCGTCGCGCCGGGGATGGTGTACTTCTCTTCGGCCCAGGCGCCCAGGTCGATCTTCTTGCAGCGTTCGGAACA
>DAMAFT010000446.1:0-4405 GCA_031995805.1 Massilia sp. | reverse complement strand
CGTCCGGCTGTCTGATCCGTAGCGCAGCCCGATGGTTGGCTTCCTACGACGCCTGTAGGTTGCGTCCTATGGCGTGCTCTTCTGCTCAGGCTTACAGTGGGTTCCATCATGACGACCCACGACCCCAAACTCCTCCATAAAGGCGTGCTCGCGGTACGCCGCAACGCCATCCGCCGCCTGCTGCACGGCACGTTCGGCATCGAACGCCTGCGCGACGGCCAGCAACGCGTGATCGACAGCGTCCTCGACGGCAAGGACACGCTGGCCATCATGCCTACCGGCAGCGGCAAGTCGCTGTGCTACCAGATTCCGGCCCGCCTGCTGGGCGGCGTCACCATCGTCATCTCGCCGCTGATCTCGCTCATGAAGGACCAGCTCGGCAAGCTGCAGGACATGGGCATCCGCGCCGTGCAGGTCAACAGCAGCCTTGCCAGCGACGAGGAGCGCGCGGCGCTGGCCGCCATCGCGGACAAGCGCTGCGAGATCGTGTTCTGCACGCCGGAACGCCTGACGCAACCCGAGTTCGTCGCCGTGCTGAAGGGCGTCAGGGTGGCCCTGGTGGCGGTCGACGAGGCGCACTGCATCTCGCAATGGGGCCACGATTTCCGCCCGGCCTATCTCGAGATGGCGGGGGCGATCGAGGCCATCGGCCGCCCGCCCGTGCTGGCGTTGACGGCCACGGCGACCGAGGACGTGGTCGAGGACATCGGCCGCCAGCTGAACCGGTCGCGCATGCACGTCGTGAACACCGGCGTGTACCGCCCGAACCTGCGCTACCGCGTGCTGCAGGTGACGAATGCCACGCAAAAGCTGGAAGAAGCGCTGCGCCTCGTGCGCGCGACGGCGGGCACCGGCATCGTCTACGCGGCCACCGTCAAGGCGGCCGAGGAACTGCATGCAGTGCTGCAAGAGGCGGGGGAGTCGGTCACGCTCTACCACGGCAAGCTGGCGGCGGCCGAGCGCAAGGCCAACCAGGACCTGTTCATGGACGGCGCGCGGCGCGTGATGGTGGCGACCAATGCCTTCGGCATGGGGATCGACAAGCCCGACACGCGCTTCGTGGTCCACCTGCAGATCCCGGCCAACCTGGAAGCCTACTACCAGGAATCCGGCCGCGCCGGCCGCGACGGCAAGGATGCCGACTGCACGCTGCTGTTCCTGCAGGACGACAAGCGCGTGCAGCAGTTCTTCCTCGTCAAGCACTATCCGGCGGCGGACGAGATCCGCGCCGTGTACGCAGCCGTGATCGCACTGTGCGAGGATGGCGACGCCACCCCGGCCCGGCTCGAGCAGGCCATGGAGGACCTGGCCGGCGCGCACCTGAAAGTCTGCCTGAAGCTGCTGAAGGATGCGAAGCTGCTGCGCCAGAACCGCAATCTGGCCTGGCTGCCGACGCACACGCCGCCGAAGGACGCGCTGTTCGAGGCGATGGCCGCGGTTTACCGCCAGAAGCAGGAACGCGACCGCGAGGCGCTGGAACAGATGGTGGCGTATGCCGTCAGCGGCTTCTGCCGCTGGAAGCTGCTGCTCGATTATTTCGGCGACGAGGTCGAGGGTTTCGAGACCTGCTGCAAGTGCGACAACTGCCTGAATCCGCCGGCGGCCGTGCTGCTGGACGAGATCGAGATCCGCGACGACGAATTCGACCGCGCGCCCGAGCCGGACCCGGACGCCGCGCCGGCCCTCGAGGTCGGCGCGACCGTGAAGGTGGCGAAATACGGCACGGGCCTGGTCGCGAGCGTCGCCGGCGACCAGGTCGCGATCGACTTCCCGGACGGCGCGCAGCGCACCTTCCTGGCCGACTACGTCAAGCCGGCGAAAGGAAGGGGCCGGAAGAAAGGCGCCGCATGAGCGACATGGTGGTGGTGCGCAAGGAGGGGCTGTACTGCGTCCCGGGCGATTTCTACATCGACCCATGGAAGCCGGTCGACCGCGCCGTCATCACCCATGCGCACGGCGACCACGCGCGCTGGGGCCACCGCCACTATCTCGCCGCCCGTCCCAGCGTCGGCATCCTGAAGTCGCGCCTCGGCGCCGACATCCATATCGACGGGCTGGAATACGGCGAGCGCATCGTGCACAACGGCGTGGCGATCTCGCTGCATCCGGCCGGGCACGTCCTCGGTTCCGCGCAAGTGCGGATGGAATGCGGCGGCGAGATCTGGGTGGCGTCGGGCGACTACAAGGTCGAGCCGGACGCCACCTGCGCGCCGTTCGAGCCGGTGCGCTGCCACAGCTTCATCACGGAATCCACGTTCGGCCTGCCGATCTACCGCTGGGACCCGCAGCAGGACGTGTTCGACGAGATCAACCGCTGGTGGCGCCGCAATGCGGCCGAGGGGCGCACCAGCGTGCTGTATGCCTATTCCTTCGGCAAGGCCCAGCGCCTGCTGTCCGGGCTGGACCCATCCATCGGCCGCATCGTCTGCCACGGGGCGGTCGAGCCCTTGAACCGCGTGTACCGCGAGGGCGGCGTGCCGCTGCCCGAGACGCAGCTCGTGAGCGAGACCGACAAGGCCGACCTCCGGACGGCGCTGGTGCTGGCGCCGCCGTCGGCCGCCGGTTCGACCTGGACGCGCCGCTTCGGCGACTACAGCGATGCCTTCGCCAGCGGCTGGATGCTGTTGCGCGGTGCGCGCCGCCGGCGCGGCGTCGACCGTGGCTTCGTCCTGTCCGACCATGCCGACTGGCCCGGCCTGCTGGAAGCGATCCACGCCACCGGCGCGCACCAGGTCGTCGTCACGCACGGCTCGATTCCCGTCATGGTGCGCTGGCTGTGCCAGATCGGGCTCGACGCCAAGGCCTTCGATACGGAGTACGGAGACGACGACGACGAGGCCGTCGCCGCCACGCCCCAGGAACCGCAAGCGCAGGCGAAGGCAGGGGAGACGCCCGATGCGTGAATTCGCCCGCCTGTTCGCGGAACTGGACGAGACCACGGCCACCAACCGCAAGCTGGACGCGCTGCAGAACTACTTCGCCCACGCGGCGCCGGAAAACGCCGCCTGGGCCGTGTACTTCCTGGCCGGGGGCAAGCCGCGCCAGGCCGTGCCGAGCAAATTGCTGCGCCAGTACGCGATCGAATACGCGGGCCTGGACGAGTGGCTGTACGACGAAAGCTATGCCGCCGTCGGCGACACGGCCGAGACCATCGCCCACATCCTGCCGGCACCGAAGCGCCACAGCGACATCGGCCTGGCGGTATGGATGGAACAGCGCATCGGCCCCCTGCGCGGCGCCGATCCCGGCACGATCCGCGCCGCCCTGTTCGACTACTGGGACGAGCTGGACTGGCGCGAGCGCTTCTTGTTCGTCAAGCTGATCGGTGGCGGTTTTCGCGTCGGCGTCTCGAAGCTGCTGGTCACGCGCGCGCTGGCGCACATCGCCGCCGTCGACGCCAAGCTGGTCGCCCAGCGCCTGATGGGCTGGACCGACGGCCGCGTCAAGCCGACCGCGGCCGGCTTCCTGCAGCTGATCGCGGCCCAGTCCGACGACGAACACAAGCTGCGCGGCGGCCAGCCCTATCCCTTCTTCCTGGCCCACCAATTGCAGGGGGAGCCCGGCGCGCTCGGCGACATGGGACACTGGCAGGTCGAATGGAAGTACGACGGCATCCGCGCCCAGCTGGTGCGGCGCGGCGGCCAGAACTTCCTGTGGTCGCGCGGCGAGGACCTGATCACCGAGCGCTTCCCGGAACTCGCTGCGCTGCCCCTGCCCGAGGGCACCGTGGTCGACGGCGAGGTGCTGGTGTGGACGGGCGGCGACGCGCCGGCGCCGTTCGCCGACCTGCAGAAGCGCATCGGCCGCAAGACCCTGTCCGCCAGGCTGCTGGCCGAACTGCCGGCCGTGCTGCTGGCCTACGACCTGCTGGAGCTGGACGGCGTCGACCTGCGCCACCTGCCGCAGCACGAGCGCCGCGCCCTGCTGGAGACGCTGGTCACCGGCGTCGCCCAGCCGCGGCTGCGCATCTCGCCGCTGGTCACCGCCGACAGCTGGGACGACCTGGGCGCGCTGCGCGCCGAATCGCGCGCGCGCGGCGTCGAGGGCATGATGATCAAGGCGCGCGACGCGCAGTACGGCGTGGGCCGCACCAAGGACGTCGGCACCTGGTGGAAGTGGAAGATCGACCCGTACGCGGTGGACGCGGTGCTGATCTATGCGCAGGCCGGCAGCGGCCGGCGCGCCTCGCTGTACACGGACTATACCTTCGCCGTCTGGGACGGCGAGGGCGAGGAACGCCGGCTGGTGCCGTTCGCGAAGGCCTATTCGGGCCTGACCGACGCCGAGATCGCCAAGGTCGACAATGCGATCCGCAAGACCACCGTGGAAAAGTTCGGGCCGGTGCGCTCGGTCAAGCCGACCATGGTGTTCGAGATCGGCTTCGAAGGCATCGCCCTGTCCACGC
>DAMAFT010000445.1:0-4432 GCA_031995805.1 Massilia sp. | reverse complement strand
GCCGGCATGCCCAAGGACGCCGTGTTCGTGGCGACCTGCCTGGTGGCCGCGCTGGGCAGCGCCGTGATGGGCCTGTACGCCAACTATCCGATCGCGATGGCCCCGGGCATGGGCCTGAACGCCTATTTCGCCTACGCCGTCGTGCTGGGCATGGGCGTGCCCTGGCAGGCGGCGCTGGGCGCCGTGTTCCTGTCCGGCTGCCTGTTCATCCTGGCCTCGGTGTTCGGGCTGCGCGCGATGATCGTGAACGGCATCCCGCACTCGCTGCGCGTGGCGATCACGGTGGGCCTGGGCATGTTCCTGGCCCTGATAGCGCTGAAGAACGCCGGCATCGTGGTGGCCAACCCACCGACGCTGGTCAAGACCGGCGACCTGCACCAGCCCGGCGCGATCATGGCGGCGGCCGGCTTCCTGCTGATCGTCACGCTGGACCGCCTGCGCGTGCGCGGCGCCATCCTGATCGGGATCGTCGCCGTCACGGTGTTGAGCTTCTTCTTCGGCGGCAACAGCTTCCAGGGCCTGGTGTCGGCGCCGCCGTCGATCGCGCCGACCTTCGGCCAGCTGGACGTGCCGGGCGCGCTCGCGGTCGGCATCCTGAACGTGGTCCTGGTGTTCTTCCTGGTCGAGCTGTTCGACGCCACCGGCACGCTGATGGGCGTGGCCAGCCGCGCCGGGCTGCTGGTCGAGGGCAAGATGGAGCGCCTGAACCGCGCGCTGCTGGCCGACAGCGCCGCCATCGTCGCCGGCGCCGCGCTGGGCACGTCGAGCACCACGGCCTTCGTCGAGAGCGCGTCGGGGGTACAGGCCGGCGGGCGCACCGGGCTGACGGCGCTGACCGTGGCCGCGCTGTTCCTGGCCTGCCTGTTCATCGCCCCGCTGGCCGGCGTGGTGCCGGCCTACGCCACCGCGCCGGCGCTGCTGTTCGTGGCCTGCCTGATGTTGCGCGACCTGGGCGACATCGCCTGGCACGACACCACCGAGGCGATTCCGGCCGCCATCACGGCGCTGGTGATCCCGTTCACGTATTCGATCGCCGAAGGCATCGCGTTCGGCTTCATCACCTACGCGGCGCTGAAACTGACGACCGGCCGCGCGCGCGAGGTCAAGCCGGTGATCTGGGTGATCGCGGCATTGTTCACGTTCAAGATCGTCTATATCGGTACCTGAGTGGCACCTGAGTGGCACCTGAGCGGCACCTGAGCGGCACCTGAGCGGCCCGCTCAGTCCCCGGCCGGCTCGATCCGGCCGGCCGCCAGCAGGCGCGCGAAGTCGTCGGCCGGCACGGCGCGGCTGAAGTGCCAGCCCTGCACCAGGTCGCAGCCCAGCTGGGCCAGCACGTCGCGCTGGCCGCGGTTCTCCACCCCTTCCGCCACCACCGTCAGGCGCAGGCCGTGCGCCATCGCGATCACGGCGCGCGAGATCGCCAGGTCCTCGCCGTCGGTGAGGATGTCGCGCACGAAGGACTGGTCGAGCTTGAGCTTGTCGACCGGGAAGCGCTTCAGGTAGTTCAGGTTCGAGTAGCCGGTGCCGAAGTCGTCGATCGCCAGGTGGATGCCCATGGCCTTGAGCTGGGCCAGCAGGTCCACGCTCTTGCCGGCATTGGCCATCGACGCGCTTTCGGTCAGTTCCAGTTCAAGCAGGCGCGGGTCGATCGCGTACTCGTCGAGGATGCGGCGCACGGTGCCGACGATCCCGTCCGAGAACTGGTGCGCCGACAGGTTGACCGACACCGGCACCACCGGCAGGCCGGCCAGTTGCCAGGCGCGCAGCCGGGCGCAGGTCTCGCGCAGCGTCCATTCGCCGATTTCCTGGATCAGGCCGGTTTCCTCGGCCAGCGTGATGAACGTGGCCGGCGAGACCAGGCCGCGCTCCGGACTGCGCCAGCGCAGCAGCGCCTCGGCGCCGACGATGGTGCCGCTGGCCAGCTCCACCTGCGGCTGGTAGTGCAGCTCCAGTTCGCGCCGCTCCAGCGCCCGGCGCAGCGCGCTCTCCAGGCGGAAGCGATCGTTGGCGCCGCGGTTCAATTCCGGGCGGTAGAACGCGTAGCGCTGGCCCACGCCGTCGGCGGCCTGGCGCAGCGCCGCCTCGGCGCCCTTGGCCAGCACGTCGAAGTCCTGGCCGTCGTTCGGGTAGACGGCGATGCCGGCGCCCGGGTCGAGGTGCAGTTCTTCCTGGTCGTAGGCGTACGGCGCGCCCAGCACTGCCAGCAGGCGCCGCGCCAGCGCGGCCAGCGCGTCGGCGTCGGGGCGCAGCGCCGCCACCGCGAACGCGTTCTCGGAAAAGCGGCCGATGGCGTCGACCCCGGCCAGGTCCTTCAGGCGCCCCGCCACCTGCTGCAGCAGCGCCTGTTCGGCGCGCAGGCCGAGCGTCTCGCGGATCAGGGCCATCCGTCCGAAGCGCAGCAGCAGGAAGCCGAGCGGCTGGCCGGAGGCGCGCGCCTCGGCCTGCATCTCGCGCAGGCGGTCGCGCAGCAGCTGGCGGTTGGGCAGGCCGGTCAGCGTGTCGAAGTTGCTGACGTAGCGCAGGCGTTCCTCGGCGCCGCGCAGTTCGGTGATGTCGATGCCGGTGCCGAGCACGTAGTCGATGCTGCCGTCGGCGCGCCGCAGCACGGTGCTGTTCCACAGGATCGAGCGCACCTGGCCGTCGCGCGTGGCCCATTCGCCGGTTACCGGCTGCACCAGGCGGTTCTCGACCAGGGCGTCGAAGTTGGCGCGCGCGGCGGCCGGGTCGCCGGCCTGGCGCACCACGTCCCAGCTGCGGCGTCCGATGGCGTCGACGGCGCGCCAGCCCAGGGTTTCCTCGCAGGCGCGGTTGAACATCACGATGCGCCCCTCGGCATCGGTCAGCAGCACCAGGGCGCCGGCCGTCTCGACCACCGCCGACAGGCGGTTGCGCTCCGAGCGCAGGGCCTCGGTGCGCTCGACCACCAGCGCCTCCATCTGGGCGTACAGGCGGGTGCGCTCGAGCGCCAGGGCGACCTGCTTGGCGACGTTGTCGAGCAGCGGCCGCTCGCCCTCTCCCAGTCCGCCGGGGCCGCAGCACAAGTGCAGCACGCCGAGGCGGCGCTCGCCGGCCATCAGCGGCATGCAGATGCGCACGTCGCCGGCGCGCGCACAGCCGCCGTCGCAGGCGGCGCATTCGGGGCAGATCGCGGCGGCGTCGATGGCCCCGCGCGCCGCCACCAGGTGCAGCGTGCCGTCGGGTCCGGCGGCGCTGAGGGCGGCGCCTTCCAGCGCCGCCAGTTGCAGCAGCTGGCCGAGCGCGGCGTCGGCCACCGCGTTTTCCGACAGTGCCTCGTTGAGCGAGCCGGCGATGCTGCCCAGCAGGGCCAGCGAACCGCACAGCCGCTCCAGCCCGGCCTGCTGTTCGGCCAGTTCCTCGTTCAGGCGCAACGCATCCTCGTGGGTGGCCACCAGCAGCTCGTAGATGCGGCGCCGTTCGCTGGCGAGGAATTCGAGCGGGCGCTCGTCGCCGCTGCCCGGGCCCTGCTCCAGCAGCCGGTGCACCCGGGCGAACAGCTCGGCAGGCTCGTAGGGCTTGCGCAGGAAGGCGTCGGCGCCGGCTTCCAGGCTGCGCACGATGTCCTGCAGCGTGCTCAGGCGGGTCAGCAGCACCACCGGCACGCCCGACAGGCGCGGATCGTCCTTGATCGCGCGGCACAGCGCATAGCCGTCCATGCGCGGCATGGCGATGTCGCTCAGGACCAGGTCGGGACGCGCCGCGCGCATCGCCTCCAGCGCCGCGACGCCGTCCACGGCCACGCGCACGCGGAAACCGGGCTCGCGCGCCAGCAGGCGCAGCAGGTGCTGCGCCTGGGTCGGGCTGTCTTCCACCACCAGGATGTCGGCCGCGGGGCCGGTGCCCTTGGCGGGCGCAGGCGGTTCGGTCGGTTCCTTCGGTTCGTTATCGTGCGTCGTCGTCATCATGCGTCGTCATCGTCGCACAGCGGCGCGGCCGGGTGCGATGCCGGGCGGCCACGCGCTGCGCTGCGCGGGTCTGGTCTATCGGCAGCCGGGACAGCGCATGACCCCGGCCAACAGTTGTTTCAATGATAGCGAAAATGATGTCGAAATAATATTCCACAAGCAAATTCGTGTCGCCTGAATGTGTATTGACAGGGCGTGCCGGCGTCCTCCACGCAGCGCCTGCCGCCCTCCAGCCCTGCTCTGGCGGACCATGCGGATCGACCGTCAATCGTCACATATTTAATGACAGGAACTGTTTCATATTGTTGCTAGTAAACAACTCAATTTGTACCAATTAACCTGCCAATCCGTGCTGCAGCGCGTAGCGGATCAGTGCGGCATTGGTCGACAGGCCCATCTTGCGGAAGATGCGGCCGCGATAGGTGTTGACAGAACTGACGCTGATGCCGAGCTCGGCCGCCACCTGCTTGATCTGCAGCCCGGCGCCGATCAGCGCGACGATTTCC
>DAMAFT010000444.1:0-4440 GCA_031995805.1 Massilia sp. | reverse complement strand
CAGGCGCCGCCCGTGATGTCCAGTACCGCTGTATCCCAGTCGGGGCGGGCGAGGTAGTCGACCAGGTGGTCGGCGCCGAGCCGGCGGCCACGCTCGAGCTTTTCCGCGGACGACGACGCCAGGATGACTGTCGCGCCACTGGCCTTGGCAAATTGCAGGGCGAACAGGCTGACACCTCCCGTACCGAGGACGACCACCACCGAGCCGGGACGGACCTGGGCCGAACGCACGGCGTTCCAGGCCGTCGTCGCGGCGACCGGCAGTGCGGCGCCCTGGGCGAAGTCGAGGTGGGCCGGCATGGGCACGACGCTGGCGGCCGGCACCGCGACGTAGTCGGACAGCGAACCCGGCAGGCTGATGCCGCGCATCCCGCGGACGTTGCGCTGCTGCAGCGGTCCGCCGTGCCAGTCCGGCATGAAGTGGGGGATGACGCGCATGCCGAGGTGGACTTCCTCGACGCCGTCGACGTCCGGACCGAGGGCGACGATCTCGCCGGCGCCGTCGGCGACGGGAACGATGGGAAATCGTGCACCCGGAAAGCGCTGGGTCGCGACGGCGAGGTCGATGTAGTTCAGCGTCGCGGCGCGCAACCGGACGAGGACTTCGCCCGGACCGGGCTGGGGATCGGGCAGCGTGGTGCTGCGCAGGGACGAAAGGGAAGGGGCGACGAGCTGGATGGCGTGCACGATGGACTCCTGGAAAAAGAGCCGTCAGTGTGATTGCGAATCAGAAAGAGATAAACTGCCGATGACTTGAATGATTTCTCATCGGAGCTTGTGAATGGATTTGCTGGACAGTATGAGGATGTATGTCCTGACCGTCGACAAGGGCAGCCTGAGTGCGGCAGCTGCGCAGGCAGGTATCTCGGCGACGATGGCCGGCAATCACCTGCGTGCGCTGGAGGAACGGCTCGGCATGCAGCTGATGCGCCGCACCACGCGGCGCCAGTCGCTGACGGCGTTCGGTGAAGACTACTACCTGCGCTGCAAGGAGATCCTCCGGCTGGTGAGCGAGACCGACGTGCAGGCGCAGGCGATGCGGCTGGCGCCGGCCGGCAGGCTGCGCGTGAGCGCGCCGGTGACGTTCGGCACGCAGGCGCTGGTGCCGGCGCTGCCCGATTATCTGCAGCGTCATCCGCACGTGGACATCGAGCTGGACTTGTCCGACCATGTCGTGGACTTGATGGAGGGCGGCTTCGAGGCCGCCATCCGCATCGGCCAGCTGCCGGCCGATGCCGGCCTGGTCGCCCGGCCGCTGGCGCCGTATCGCCTGATGATCTGCGCCTCGCCCGACTATCTGGCGCGGCGCGGCACGCCGGAGCTGCCGTCGGACCTGCGGCAGCACGACTGCCTGGCGTTCAGCGCCGCCAACGTGACGCAGTGGCGCATGCAGCGCGAGCTGGACGTATGCAGGGTGCCCGTCGAGGGCCGCGTCAGCATCAACAACGGCCAGGCGCTGCGCGAGGCCGCCCTGCACGGCCTGGGTATCGTGCTGCAGCCGGCGTTGCTGCTGGAGGCCGACGTGCGGGCGGGGCGGCTGGTCCGCCTGTTGCCGGACTACGCGTTGCCGAGCCGGCCGATGCACGTCGTCTACCTGCCCGACCGCTACCGCTCGCCCAAGCTGCGCAGCTTCATCGACCACGTGGCGCTGCGGTTCGCGCCGGAGGAGACGTGACGGACGACGCGGGCGCGCGCGGCAAGCGTCCTCCCTCATCGATTATTATCGAATACACTGTTTCCGCCCCTGCATCCTCAACCTGAACGATCCTGAAAGGAGACGGTATGAACATTCGATCCCTCGCCACCCTGCTGGCCTGCACCTTCGCCACGGCCACGATGGCCGGCAGCGCCATGGCCCAGTCCACCGACAAGCTGGACGTGCCGATGACGCTGGTGACGCCGGACGGCACCGGCAAGATGATCGGCTCGGTGACGATCACCGAATCGAAGACGGGCCTGGTGTTCACGCCCAAGCTGACCGACCTGCCGCCGGGCCAGCGTGGCTTCCACGTGCACGAGACCGGCAACTGCGGCGCCAACGAAAAGGATGGCAAGAAGGTCGCGGCCGGCGCCGCCGGCGGTCACCTCGATCCGCATGCGACCAAGCACCACGAAGGCCCGACCGGCAACGGCCACATGGGCGACCTGCCGCCGCTGGTGGTGGCCGCCAACGGCAGCGCCGGCACCGCGGTCACGGCGCCGCGCCTGACCAAGCTGTCGGAAGTGAAGGGCAAGGCCCTGATGATCCACGCCGGCGGCGACAACTTCTCCGACCAGCCGAAGCCGCTGGGCGGCGGGGGCGAGCGTATCGCCTGTGGCGTCATCCAGTAAGCCGGTCATCGCCGCGACAGGGCGTCCGCGCATGTAGGACGCCCTTCGCATCACAGTCCCAGGTCGGACAGGCCCGGATGATCGTCCGGGCGCCGTCCCAGCGGCCAGTGGAACTTGCGTTCCGATTCCTTGATCGGCATGTCGTTCAGGCAGGCGAAGCGGTGCGCCATCAGGCCGTTGTCGTCGAATTCCCAGTTCTCGTTGCCGAAGGTGCGGAACCAGTTGCCCGAATCGTCGTGCCACTCGTAGGCGTAGCGCACGGCGATGCGGTTGCCGCCGAACGCCCACAGTTCCTTGATCAGGCGGTAGTCGAGTTCCTTCTTCCACTTGCGGTCCAGGAACGGCACGATCTGTTCGCGCCCGGTCACGAACTCGGCGCGGTTGCGCCAGCGGCTATCCGGCGTGTAGGCCAGCGCGACCTTTTCCGGATTGCGGCTGTTCCAGCCGTCTTCGGCCAGGCGGACTTTCTCGATAGCGCTGTCGTGGGTGAACGGCGGCAGCGGCGGGCGGGATGCGATGTCGGACATGGCGATTTCCTTTCTGTGGTGTGTGAGGTAGACAGGTCTGTATCGTAAGCGTGTCGACGCGCTTCCAGCCCTGTCAGCCATGATAGGTTGAGGTAGACAGGTCTGTATGCCATACTGGAGTCCCGTCGTTCATCCGCGAGTCTTCCAGCATGACCCAGCCTTCCGCGCGCGAGCGCATCCTCGACGTCGCCAAGCGCCTGTTCTACCGCGACGGCTTGCGTGCCACCGGCATCGACCGCATCGTCGCCGAGTCCGGCGTGGCCAAGATGTCGCTGTACCGTCATTTCCCGTCCAAGGCCGACCTGGTCGCCGCCTTCCTCGACTGGCGCCACGATGACTGGATGGCGTGGTTCAGCGGCGCGGTCGAGGCGCGCCTGGCCGCCACGCCGGAGCTGGCCGCGCTGGCCGACGCGCTGGGCGAGTGGTTCGCGCAGGACGACTTCCGCGGCTGCGCCTTCATCAACTCGGTGGCCGAGACCGGTGCCGGCGACGAGCCGCGCCACCGGCTGCAGGCGCTCGACCACAAGCTGGCGCTGGAAGCGTACATCGCCGACGTGGCGGCGCGCCTTGGCCTGGCCGGCCCCGGGGCGGTGGCGCAGGAAGCGATGCTGTGCGTGGAAGGGATGATCGTGCGCGCCCAGTTCCAGCCCGATCCGGCCATCGTGCAGGCCGGACGCAGGCTGCTGGCGCGCATCGAGCACGACGCCCGGCCGGCGCGGCGGCGCAAGGGAAAGGCGGACGCCGCCTGAGTTGCCGCTACCACCGGTACCGCAGGTCGCCAGGCATGCATACGCCGATTTAACAATGCTGTATCATGGGAAACTCAGCCCTACGGTAACGCATCCGCCCACGACCACCTATGCCCTGGCCCTTCGACCTCGCCGCCGCCGATCCGCACCGGAAGATGAGCGACATGGAACGGCAGATGCGCCAGTTTCCATGGGAGACGACCAGCGTCGGGCCGGTGGATGGCTGGCCGACGGCCCTCAAGTTCGCCGTGCGCACGCTGCTCGACTGCCAGTTGCCGGCCCACCTGTCGTGGGGCGACGACTACCTCCAGTTCTTCAATGACGCCTATACGCCGCTGCTGGTCAACAAGACCCGCGCGCTCGGCTGCGACCTGCGCGAGACCTGGCCCGAGGTCTGGCCGGACGTCGCGCCGCTGTTCGCGCGCGTGCGCCGCGGCGAGACGCTGGGCGGCACCGACCAGCGCCTGCGCATGAACCTGCACGGCTACCTCGAGGAACGGTATTTCACGTATTCGTACAGCCCCGTCTACCTCGACGACGGCCGCGCCGGCGGCGTGCTCGCCACCTTCCTCGACACGACCGCCGGCACGCGCGCCGAGCGCCGCCAGGTGCTGCAGGTGGGCTTGGCGGACGTGCTGCGCGGCGAGACCGCGCCGCTGGCGCTGGAAACCGCGGCGATCCGCCGCATCGCCGCGTACTTCGGCGGCGCCCGCGTCGGCTACGCCGTGATCGACCATGCCAGCGGCGCGGCCGTGGTGCGGGTCGACGTCGACGGCGACGACGATGCCGGCCGCCTGGACGCCGCCGTGCCGCTCGGGATGCTGTGCTTCGGCC
>DAMAFT010000443.1:0-4445 GCA_031995805.1 Massilia sp. | reverse complement strand
CCTTGTCGGTGTACTTGCGGGTCTGCAGGCGGCCTTCGACGTAGACCGACGAACCCTTCTTGAGGTACTGGCCGACGATCTCGGCCAGGCGGCCGAAGAAGGAGATGCGGTGCCACTCGGTCAGCTCTTTCTGCTCGCCGGTGTTGCGGTCCTTCGACTTGTACGACGTCGCGACGGCGATGTTGGCGATCGCGTCGCCGCTCGGCATGTAGCGGATTTCCGGATCGCGGCCGAGATTGCCGACGATGATGACCTTGTTGACTGATGCCATTCTTGAAACTCCTTGGATATGATCCCCGGCTCTGCATACTGACTAGGCGCAGGGGAAACTGTTGAACAACTTCCGCTATTATGGACCGGCGGGCAGGGGTTTGTCGACATTCCCTGAGACCTCGGAAATGGGAGCGGAGTGCCTGTTCTGGAAGAGACGCATGTCAATGTTTTTCCTTGAAAATGACGTATGTGCGTCCCCTGCGCGCGCCATGTCGTTACCGCAACACACACTCTTGCCAGAAAATTTTTTCGCTTTCTGGTGAGTCTGTCATTGAATTGCCCCCTACCCGGACCACATACGGAACACGCCTGGTTTCCCCGGGAGGGCGAAGCATTTCCTGATCGTCATTCCAAGGTAACAAGGCCGGTTTTGTTTTCTTTGCCGGCTCCATACCACTGTAAATAAAAACAGGTACACTACCGAGTTCTCTTGTCCGGCCGCCCACCGTCGACACCGTGCGCCGGCCCCGCAACCTTTCGAAAGCCTTCAAAAAACTGATGGAAGAAATCCGTATCCGCGGCGCCCGCACGCACAACCTCAAGAACATCAACCTCGACCTGCCGCGCAACAAGCTGATCGTGATTACCGGCCTGTCGGGTTCCGGTAAATCCTCGCTCGCCTTCGACACGCTGTACGCCGAGGGCCAGCGCCGCTACGTCGAATCGCTGTCGGCCTACGCGCGCCAGTTCCTGCAGTTGATGGAAAAGCCGGACGTCGACATGATCGAGGGCCTGTCCCCGGCCATCTCGATCGAGCAGAAGGCCACCTCGCACAACCCGCGCTCGACCGTCGGCACCGTCACCGAGATCCACGACTACCTGCGCCTGCTGTACGCGCGCGTCGGTACGCCCTACTGCCCGGACCACCCGCACGAGCCGCTGGCCGCGCAGACCGTGTCGCAGATGGTCGACGCCGTGCTGGCCATGCCGGAAGGGACCAAGCTGATGATCATGGCGCCCGTCGTCGCCAACCGCAAGGGCGAGCACGGCGACCTGTTCGCGGGCATGCAGGCCCAGGGCTTCGTGCGCTTCCGCATCCAGAGCGGCACCGCGGCGGCGAAGATCCATGACGTCGACGACCTGCCCAAGCTGAAGAAGACCGAGAAGCACACGATCGACGTCGTGATCGACCGCGTGAAGGTCAACGCCGACATCAAGCAGCGCCTGGCCGAGAGCTTCGAGACCGCGCTGCGCATCGCCGACGGCCGCGCCGTGGCGTACGAAATGGACACCGAGAAGGAACACATCTTCTCGAACAAGTTCGCCTGCAACGTCTGCGGCTACTCGCTGCAGGAGCTGGAGCCGCGCCTGTTCTCGTTCAACAACCCGATGGGCGCCTGCCAGGAATGCGACGGCCTGGGCCATATCGAGTTCTTCGATCCGAAGCGCATCGTCGCCTTCCCGAACCTGTCGCTCGCTTCCGGCGCCGTCAAGGGCTGGGACCGCCGCAACCAGTTCTACTTCCAGATGCTCACGAGCCTGGCGGACCACTACGGCTTCGACCTCGACAAGCCGTTCGAGCAGCTGGCCAAGCCGGCCCAGGATGCCGTGCTGTTCGGCTCGGGCAAGACCAACGTGCCGTTCGCCTACGTGAACGAACGCGGCCGCACCGTGATCCGCGAGCACACCTTCGAGGGCGTGGTGAACAACCTGCAGCGCCGCTACCGCGAGACCGACTCGATGGCGGTCAAGGAGGAGCTGGCGAAGTTCATCAACCAGAAGGAATGCCCGACTTGCAGCGGCGCGCGCCTGCGCACCGAGGCCCGCTATGTCAAGATCGGCGCCGGCGACCAGCAGCGCGCCATCTACGAGGTGGCGAGGACGCCGCTGCGCGACTGCCTGAAGTACTTCGCCGGCCTCGAGCTGACCGGCGCCAAGAAGGACATCGCCGACCGCGTGATCAAGGAGATCGTCGCGCGCCTGAAGTTCCTGAACGACGTGGGCCTGGACTACCTGTCGCTCGACCGCAGCGCCGATACCCTGTCGGGCGGCGAAGCGCAGCGCATCCGCCTGGCCTCGCAGATCGGCTCCGGCCTGACCGGCGTGATGTACGTGCTGGACGAGCCGTCGATCGGCCTGCACCAGCGCGACAACGATCGCCTGATCGCCACCCTGAAGCACCTGCGCGACATCGGCAACAGCGTGCTGGTGGTCGAGCACGACGAGGATGCGATCCGCACCGCCGACTACATCGTCGACATGGGCCCGGGCGCGGGCGTGCACGGCGGCGCCGTGATCGCCGAGGGTTCATTGAAGGACATCCTCAAGAACAAGCAGTCGCTGACCGCGCAATACCTCAGCGGCCGCAAGAAGATCGAGGTGCCGGAGAAGCGCACCCAGGCCGACCCGGAGCGCCAGCTCGTCATCACGGGCGCGACCGGCAACAACCTGAAAAATGTGTCGCTGGAACTGCCGGTGGGCCTGCTGACCTGCGTGACCGGCGTGTCCGGCTCGGGCAAGTCGACGCTGGTCAACGACACGCTGTACCCGGCCCTGTCGCGCCACCTGTACGGCTCGCAGACCGACCCGGCGCCGCACGAGGCGATCCACGGCCTGGAACACTTCGACAAGGTCATTTCCGTCGACCAGGCGCCGATCGGCCGCACCCCGCGCTCGAACCCGGCCACCTACACCGGCGTGTTCACGCCGATCCGCGACCTGTTCGCGACGGTGCCGACGGCCAAGGAACGCGGCTATTCGGCCGGCCGGTTCTCGTTCAACGTCAAGGGCGGGCGCTGCGAGGCCTGCCAGGGCGACGGCGTGGTGAAGGTCGAGATGCACTTCCTGCCGGACGTGTACGTGCCCTGCGACGTCTGCCACGGCAAGCGCTACAACCGCGAGACGCTGGAAGTCCAGTACAAGGGCAAGAACATCACCGAAGTGCTGGACATGACGGTCGAGGATGCGCACGCGTTCTTCAAGCCCGTGCCGGTCATCGCGCGCAAGCTGCACACGCTGCTGGACGTGGGCCTGGGCTACATCAAGCTGGGCCAGAGCGCGACCACGCTGTCGGGCGGCGAGGCGCAGCGCGTCAAGCTGTCGCTGGAACTGTCCAAGCGCGACACGGGACGTACGCTGTACATCCTCGACGAGCCGACCACCGGCCTGCACTTCGCCGACATCGACCTGCTGCTGAAGGTGATCCACCGCCTGCGCGACCAGGGCAATACGCTCGTCATCATCGAGCACAACCTGGACGTGATCAAGACGGCGGACTGGATCGTCGACCTGGGGCCGGAAGGCGGCGCCGGCGGCGGCACGATCGTGGCGCATGGCACGCCGGAGGACGTGGCGGAGAACCGCAAGAGCGTCACGGGCAAGTACCTGAAGCCGCTGCTCAAGCAGTAAGTCGAGACAGCATTGCAAAGGGCCGCTGACCAGCGGCCCTTTTTTATTGCACCTCCGGCACGTCAATGCGCCGGCGCGATCTTCACCAGCACCGCATCGTTCACCCGCATCTTCACCTCCACGCTGGCCGTGCCATCCTTCGCCACCTTCACCTGGCGCGTCTCCGGCTTGTCCTGCGTGAGTCCCTGCAGCTTTGTCAATTGCGCCGCCTCCAGCGTCTTCGGCCGCCCCATCTCGATATACGCCGTCGGCGCATCGTTGGCCTTGAAGCCCGTGCGGTAGACCTGCATCGTGTAGCTGCCCGGCTTCATTCCCTTCAACGCGATCTTCAGCGGCGCGGCGGCGCGGGTCGGCTGCACGGCGGTATAGAAGTTGCGGTTGGTGGTCTTGCTCTGGTCCGGCGTCTGGAAGTCCCAGGCCAGCAGCTGCACGTTGCCGTCCTTGTCGCGCGCGGCCCAGGCCTGCTTGTCGCTCGTCCGGACTTCCTGGTCGCCCAGCTGGTTCAGGTATTTATAGGCGAACCAGGCCGGCTTGCGGATGCCCTGCGGGTTCATCAGGCCGAAGCCGCCCTCGAACGGCGCCGTCGGCGGACCCGGTTCCTCGAACAGGTCGGTATAGGTCCAGTAGCTCATGCCCTGCACGATGCCCTCGGTCGCCTTCAGCTTGCTCAGGATGTAGGCGGCGCTGATGTAGGAGTCGTGCACGACGTCGCGCGGGTTGTAGCTGGTGCTCCATTCCGTGAAGTACAGCGGCAGCGTGGGCAGGTAGGACGCCTCGATTTCCTTCCTCACCTTGCGCACGTCGGCGACGATGGCGTCGGGGTC
>DAMAFT010000442.1:0-4448 GCA_031995805.1 Massilia sp. | reverse complement strand
GGCAAGACCGACGTCAACCAGCTGGTGCCGTTCAAGTACAAGTGGGCCTGGGACAAGTACCTGGCCGGCTGCGCGAACCACTGGATGCCCCAGGAAGTGAATATGCAGCGCGACATCGAGCTGTGGAAGAACCCGAACGGCCTGACCGAAGACGAGCGCCGCATCGTCAAGCGCAACCTGGGCTTCTTCGTCACCGCCGACTCGCTGGCCGCCAACAACATCGTGCTGGGCACCTACCGCCACATCACGGCGCCGGAATGCCGCCAGTACCTGCTGCGCCAGGCGTTCGAGGAAGCGATCCACACCCACGCCTACCAGTACATCGTGGAATCGCTGGGCCTGGACGAGAAGGAAATCTTCAACGCCTACAACGAGATCCCGTCGATCCGTGACAAGGACCAGTTCCTGATCCCGTTCATCGAGGTCATCAACGATCCGGAATTCAAGACCGGCACGCTGGAAAACGACCAGAGGCTGCTGAAGTCGATCATCGTGTTTGCCTGCCTGATGGAAGGCCTGTTCTTCTACGTCGGCTTCACCCAGATCCTGGCGCTCGGTCGTCAAAATAAAATGGTGGGCGCCGCCGAGCAGTACCAGTACATCCTGCGCGACGAGTCGATGCACTGCAACTTCGGCATCGACCTGATCAACTCGATCAAGATGGAAAACCCGCAGCTGTGGACCGCCGAGTTCCGCGAGGAATTGAAAGCGCTGTTCACCAAGGCCGTGGAACTGGAATACGCCTACGCCGAAGACACCATGCCGCGCGGCGTGCTGGGACTGAACGCGGCCATGTTCAAGGGCTACCTGCGCTTCATCGCCAACCGCCGCGCCGTGCAGATCGGCCTGGACGCGCTGTTCCCGAACGAGGAAAACCCGTTCCCGTGGATGAGCGAGATGATCGACCTCAAGAAGGAGCGTAACTTCTTCGAGACGCGCGTGACCGAGTACCAGACCGGCGGCGCGCTGAGCTGGGACTGATCCTCGTTTTCCTCGCATCACCAACAACGCCCCTGCCCGTGCAGGGGCGTTGTGCTTTCAGGAACCGGTTGCGTCGACGAATGCCTGCACCGCCGCCATCGTCGCATCGGGCGCCGCCGATCGCCAGCACGGGCATCGTCAGCTTGCCGGCCGCCATGGCCTTGCGCTTGTCTTCGGCATCGCGGGGGAAGTTGTGGAACCGGGCGAAGGCGGTCGAGGTAGATGCGCTCGCGGCCGGCGACCAGGCGCTCGGCGTCCGGGCCGCCGAACGAGAAGTGCCACAGCAAGGAATTGGATCATCTGCTCCCACGGAGGAATGCCGGGCACCGGCGCATCCATGACCACCAGGCGCGCGGTGTTGGCGGGATGGCGGGCCGCGTAGGCGAACGCCACCATTGTGCCGATGTCGTGCAGCAGGACCACGGCTGGACACCGGCGGATGCCGGCCCGGCCAGGACCAGCGCAAAGGCGGCGATGACGGATGCGGCGGACTTGAGCACGACGGTTCCTTCACCCGGCGGGGGAGGCCACGTGGCCATCGCTGGTTGCCCTTGGGATGGCGCCAGTATGCGTGCCGGCGCCGGCGGCCATATCGTCGGATGCCGCGCTGGAGGTTCGGAAAAGACGGATAATCGGACCATGCTGACCGTCCCCCTCCTCGATTCCCCCGCCATCGTCCACGCCTTCGGCACCCGCCACGACGACATGGCCGCGCTGCTGCCGGCCTACTGGCCGCAGCGTCCCGTCCAGCGCGAGCGCCACGGCACCCGCATCGCCGTCGTCACCGGACCGAACCAGGACTGCGGCGAGGCCGACGGCATGCTGACCGACCGGCCCGGCCTGCTGCTGGCGATCGCCACCGCCGACTGCGTGCCGGTGCTGCTGGCGCGCGCGGACGGACGCGAGGTGGCGGCGCTGCACGCCGGCTGGCGCGGTGCGCAGGCCGGCATCGTCGATGCGTTCGCCGGCCTGGTGCGCGCGCGCGGCGGCGATCCCGGCGACTGGCTGGCGGCGGTCGGGCCGGCCGCGCATCCGTGCTGCTACGAAGTGGGACCCGAGGTGATCGAGGGATTCGTCGCGGGCCGCGGCCATGCGCGCGCACTCGTCGCGCCGCGGCCGCGCCGGCTCGACCTGCCCGCCATCGTGCGCCGCCAGCTCGAGGACATCGGCGTGCGCGCCGTGGCCGCCAGGGACGAGTGCACGATGTGCCATGCGCGCGCCGACGGACGTTTCGCCTTCCACAGCTACCGCCGCGACCGCGAGACGCGCACGCCGGTGGTCGACGTGAACTGGTCCGTCATCGCGCTGGCGGCACGCTGATGCGGCGCTGACGGCGCCGGGTTTGCGCCGCGTTGGCGCCGTGTTTGTGCCGTGTCCGCGCCTTGCCCGCAGCGGCTGCGCATCGCATGCGGCCCGTGCGCACGGCCCTTTCGTGGCGCCGGATGGACGCCGCATGCGCGCGTCCACGCGATTTTTGTGCGTGCGACGCGCCACGCGCGGGAGTCTGGGGCTATCATGCGCTCAATTCGAACCGTGAACGAATACCGAGACCATCGAGCGCGCCGCCAACATGACCCGAGTCCTCTTCATCCACCAGAACCTGCCCGGCCAGTTCCGCCGGCTGATCCGGTACCTGCAGACCCGGTCCGACTTCGACCTGGTCGCGATCGGCGAAGAGACGGCCGTGCGGCGCGAGCATCCGGGTGCGCGGGTGCGCGTCATCGGCTATCCGGTGCCGGAGGGCGCCGGCGAGAAGACCCATCACTACCTGAAGCACTTCGAGGCCTGCGTGCGGCGCGGCCAGTCGGTCGCGCGCGTCTGCGTCGAGCTGCAGAAGCAGGGCTGGACGCCGGACGTCGTCGTGTGCCATCCGGGCTGGGGCGAGGCGCTGTTCGTCAAGGACGTGTTCCCGCGGGCGCGCCTGGTCGTGTTCTGCGAGTTCTGGTGGTCGGCCGAAGGCAGCGACGTCGGCTTCGATCCCGAGTACCCGTCCAGCTTCGACGACCGGCTGCGCCTGCGTATCAAGAACTCCGTGCTGATGCAGTCGCTGCTGGCGGCCGACGACGGCGTCGCGCCGACGCGCTGGCAGCGCGACGTGCATCCGCCCGAACTGCGCGGCAAGATCCGCGAGATCCACGAAGGCATCGACACGACGCAGCTCGGTCCCGACCCGCAGGCGCGCCTGGCGCTGCCGGACGGCCGCGTGCTGACGCGCGCGCAGCCGGTGCTCACCTACGTCGCGCGCAACCTCGAACCCTATCGCGGCTTCCACGTCTTCATGCGCAGCCTGCCGCGCCTGCTGGCCGGGAACCCGGAACTGCAGGTCGTCGTCATCGGCGGCGACGGCGTCAGCTACGGGCGCAAGCCGCCGCAGGGCTTCGACAGCTACCGCGCCGCGCTGGTGGCCGAACTCGACAAGGCTGGCGCGCAGGTGGACTGGTCGCGCGTGCACTTCCTCGGCAAGGTGCCGTACGGCGTCTACCGCAGCGCGCTGCAGGTCGCGAGCCTGCACGTGTACCTCACGTACCCCTTCGTGCTGTCGTGGTCGATGCTGGAAGCGATGGCGTGCGGCACGCCGGTGCTGGCCTCGGATACGGCGCCGGTGCGCGAAGTCATCCGCGATGGCGAGAACGGTTTCCTGGTGCCGTTCTTCGACGTCGCGGCATGGGCGACGCGCGCGCTCGACCTTATCGCGCGGCGCGACGAGATCGCAGCGGTGGGCATGGCCGGACGCGCGACGGTGCAGCGCAATTTCGACTTCGGGACGGTCGGCCTGCCGGCCTATCTCGAGCTGCTCGAGCCGCTCGCGCAGGCGCAGACGCGCGCGGCCGCGTGAAGCGTCGCGGGCATGTTCGAAAAACGCAGGAGGCCTTTACATAAAGGCCGTATGCGAAGCAGGGCAGTACGGATCGCGGATGCCGGCATGCCGTACGGTGGCATCGAAGCGGTAGCAGGATGGAAGGCGCAACAGGATGTGCGCTTGTTTTTGGAGACCGAGCAGAACGCGTAAGAATCAAACGTCGTCGCGACGATCGAAAGAAAGTCCGGAGGCCCTGGTTCTCCCTCGTGAAAAGGCATGAAAAATACCGTGCGCGGGTTGCGCACTGACAAGGTTTTCGTGTACTTTACGTGATTGAATTTGTCAAAACGTGAAGAGTGCGATTAGAGCAAGAATTTTCTGCCCGAATCCGCGCACCGAACGCAGCACAAATCCGATCAAAAATGGGACGCTGATTCATTCAGATGCGCATGAGCTTAGCGAAAAGAACAAGCCGCATTGCCTGAACAAGTTTCGGGCATGGCGGCTTTTTCTTTTCGCCTCATGCGGCAGCGATGGACGGCGCTGGAGAACCATCGAACTCTAGTCGTTTCGGTCGTCGGCGACGACGATAGCTGAAGCGCTGCAGACTTGAGGAGTTGCAGCAGTTCAGCCGGTGCCGGATTCATTGACGCAAACACCGCGTTTG
>DAMAFT010000441.1:0-4471 GCA_031995805.1 Massilia sp. | reverse complement strand
TGCCGCCGGCGCCGGCGCAGAAGTCGACCACCATCTCGCCGCGGCGCGCGCCGAGCACCTGGGCCAGCACCTGGCTGCCCTCGTCCTGCACCTCGATCGCGCCTTCCTTGAACAGCGGCAGGTTCTGCAGCGCCGGCTTCTTGCGGATGCGCAGGCCGAGCGGCGCGTACGGGGTCGGCTCGGCCACGATCGGGGCCGTCGCCAGCTCGGCGATCACCTTGTCGCGGTCGGCCTTCAGCGAATTCACGCGCAGGTCGAGCGGGGCCGGCGTGTTCAGCACGGCGGCCAGCTGCTGGGTTTCCTCGTCGCCGTACTGGGCGACGAATTTCTCGTACAGCCAGTCCGGCAGGTTGGCGCGCTGGCGCGACGGCAGCAGGTTGCGGTCGATCTCCTTGATGCGCGCCAGGAAGGCCGTTTCGTCTTCCGACAGGCCGCCCAGGGATTCGGCACCGATGGCGTCCGCCATGCCCATCAGCACCAGGCGGCGCATGGTCGCGCCGCCGGCGAAGTCGGTATAGAAGGTCTTGTTGCGCAGGACGGCGTAGACGCATTCGGCGATGGCGCCGCGTTCGCGCCCGCCCAGGCGGGGATGGTCCTTGAAGTAGCGCGACAGGGTGACGTCGGCAGGCGCGGTAAAGCGCAGGATCTCGCGCAATACCTCTTCCGCATTGCCGAGAATCGCGGGTGGCAATCTCATGGTGTTCCTTGAATTGTTCGAATCAGTGGGCCGCGGCGATGTGGACGATGGCGTCGTCGACGCGCAGGCGGCCTTCGACGAACAAGCGTACCGCTTGCGGATAAATCACGTGTTCCTTTTCCAGCAGGCGCTGTGCCAGGCTCTCCTCGGTATCGCCGGGCAGGACGTCGATGCGCGCCTGCAGCACGGCCGGGCCGTGGTCGAGTTCGGCTGTGACGAAGTGCACGGTGGCGCCGTGCTCCGCCACGCCCGCATCCAGCGCCTGCCGGTGCGTGTGCAGCCCGGGGAACAGCGGCAGCAGCGACGGGTGGATGTTCAGCATGCGGCCGGCGTAGTGCGCGACGAACGGCGCCGTCAGGATGCGCATGAAGCCGGCCAGCACCACCAGATCGGGCGCGAAGCCGTCGATGGTCTCGCGCAGGGCGGCATCGAAGGCGTCGCGGCTGGCGAATTCCCTGTTCGGGACGACGGCGGTCGGAATGCCGTGCGCCTGCGCGAATGCCAGCCCTTTCGCATCCGGCTTATTGCTGATCACGGCGGCGATGCGGGCCGGCCAGCGCTCGCTTTCGAGCGCACGCACGATGGCTTCCATGTTGCTGCCGCGGCCAGAAATAAGGATCACGATATTTTTCATAATCGCGTATTGTAACCCGAGGCGGGGGATGGGCCAAAGCAAAGGGCCTGGAGGAAGGTCCGGGTTACAACGGATTGCGGCGGGCGAAAACCGCCCTCATTCGAACGGCCGCGCGCCCACCCACCCCACCGACTGCGGCGACTGCGGTTCCTCGAACGAATAGAACACGCGGAACGGCACTTTTTTCTCGGCCCAGAATTCGGCCGCGTCGCGGAACACGTCGAGCAGCGTCTCGCGCGCTTCCTTGTCGAATTTTTGCGTATTCGGCAATTGGTCGAGCACGGCGAGGAAACCCGGCTGGGGGCCGGCCTCGGCGATGACGTCGGTCAGGCAGTTGCGCAGTGCGTCGAAGTTCTTGCTGCACGGCTTGGGGAAATAGAACTGCTCGCCGATGCGGGCGCAGACCTGCTGCTTGGTCAGCGCATTCGAGCACATGGCGTAGAGGAAGTGATGGCCCAGGCGCAGCGCCTCCCTCTGCAGCTCCGTGGGACGGTAAGCGCGGATCGACTGCACAAGATTCGGCGGGACTCTCATCAACAAACTCATCATTTCCTCAATACCCAGTCTGGTTCTGCTTGCGCCAGCGCGTGGTATTGTGGAAGCGGGGGCTCGTTCGCTTTCTCCTGGTCTCGTTTCCACGCGCCAATAAAACCCTAAGTCTCCTAAGGGTAACGTTTTGTGGTATGCGAATCAACCCGAATATGGCCGAGCAGGGCATATTTGTTAAAAAAGCCGGTTTTTCCCTGTCATCCATGACCGATTCCCCACGTTTTATTCAGATTACGGAACGTGTCCGCAAGTGCATACCAGCTGTTACATTTTGTTGCCACGTGGATTGTTCCGACAGGCGGGAAGGCGCTACCATTCAATCATGGCGAAACGCCTTCGACCAATACCGTCAACGACCAAACGCACAGAACGAGGTATGACCATGACACTGCAAGCCAAACTGATTCTCTCCGCCGTGGGCATCTGCGCCCTGCCGCTGGCCCAGGCCCAGGCTGGCGCTTTCGAAGACTTCGGCCAGGTCGTTCGCGTGCAGCCGCGCGTCGAGCAGATCCGCACGCCGCGCCAGGAATGCCGCACCGACTACGTGCAGGTGCCGGTGCAGCAGCAGCGCAGCCAGGCCGGCACCGTGATCGGCGGCATCGCCGGCGCCCTGCTGGGCAGCCAGGTCGGCAGCGGTAACGGCAAGGTCGCCGCGGCCGCCGCGGGCGCCATCGCCGGCGGCATGGTCGGCGACCGCGTCGACAACGACGGCCGCCCGGTCGGCAACGGCGTGCAGGAACAGGCCGTGCAGCGCTGCCGCACCGTCGACGCCGTCGAGACCCGCACCAACGGCTACGACGTGACCTACGACTACCGCGGCCATACCTACACCACCGTGATGAACCGCGACCCGGGCAACCGCGTGCGCGTGCGCGTGACCGTCGAGCCGGAACAGTACTGATCCGGCAACCGCTTCCCCGGCGCGGTTCCCTCCCCCTCGAACCGCGCCGACTTCCGCGGCGCTTGCGCCGCGGAACCCCTTCCTAAGATAATGGGACATTGTTTTCAGGTCGTCCCATGCTCATCAAACGCAAATCCATCGAACAGGCCGAATCCTCGCGCCGCCCCGCGCGCAAGCCGAAATTCGCCCCCGTCACCCTGTCCGAACAGGACGGCGTCCGCTACCTCCACTTCGGCACCGAGTGGGTGCAGGGCGCCATGCGCATCCGCAAGCCCGACTGGCCCGAGCTCGAATATGCCCAGCAGATGATGGCCTGGATGCTGTTCGTCGACGAACCGCAGGCCATCGCGCAACTGGGCCTGGGCGCCGCCACGCTGACCAAGGCGACCTACCGCCTGTTCCCGCAGGCGCGCGTGAGCGCCGTCGAACTGAATCCTTCCGTGATCGCGATCTGCCGCTCGATGTTCAAGCTGCCGGACGAGGACGAGCGCCTGCAGGTGCTGGAAATGGACGCACTGGACTTCGTGCTCGACGACGCCAACCACGGCGCCTTCGACGCGCTGCAGTGCGACCTGTACGACGCCACCGCGCGCGGACCGGTACTCGACACGCCCGAGTTCTACCAGGCCTGCAACGCCTGCCTGGCGGACGGCGGCGTCATGACCGTCAACCTGTTCGGCGACCACCCGAGCTTCGCGAAGAACATCAAGGCGATGCGCTTCGCCTTCGGCCATGTGATCTGCCTGCCCGAAGTCCACGACGGCAACGTCGTCGCGCTGTGCTTCCGCACCATGCCCGACCTCGATCCGGCGCGCCTGGCCGCGCGCGCCGCCCAGATCGCGGCCGCGACCAAGCTGCCGGCCAAGTCCTGGGTGAAGGGCATCCAGGCCGCCCCCAGATCCTGACGACACGGCCATGCAGCCCGCCGCCAAGCCAGCCTTGAGAACGCTCGACCTGCAGACGATCTTTTCCTGGCTGCTGGCCGACGGCATCGTCGAGAAATCGACCGTCAAGCCGCACTTCGCCCAGGCCCAGGGCATCCTGAAGAGCGCGGCCGGCTCGATGCATCCGTTGACGGCCGTCGCCCAGTGCAAGATCGTCTCGGCGAAGGAGCCGCACCGCCTGCTCACGCTCGACGTGCTGAGCGAATGGTGCGCCGCCAAGGTCGGCCTGCCGTACCTGCGCATCGATCCGCTCAGGATCGACTTCACGAAAGTGGCCGACGTGATGTCGGCCGGCTACGCGGCGCGCTTCAACATCCTGCCGGTGGAACTGAAGCCGGGCGCGCTGGTGGTGGCGACGAGCGACCCGTTCCGCACCGAGTGGCAGGACGAGATCGCGCGCCTCTCGCGCCGCCGCATCGAGCTGGTGATCGCCAACCCGCTCGACATCGCCCAGTACATCGCGCAGTTCTTCAGCCTGGCCAAGTCGATCCGCGACGCCAACAAGGCCAGCGGCCAGGACCTCGCGTTGCGCAACAACTTCGAGCAGCTGGTCGAACTGGGCAAGGCCAACCGCCAGGTCGACGCCAACGACCAGCACATCGTCAACATCGTCGACTGGCTGTGGGGCTACGCCTTCGAGCAGCGCGCCTCCGACATCCACCTGGAGCCGAAGCGCGAGTCGGGCGTCATCCGCTTCCGCATCGACGGCGTGCTGCACCAGGTGTATCAAGTGCCGGCCGTCGTCA
>DAMAFT010000440.1:0-4495 GCA_031995805.1 Massilia sp. | reverse complement strand
GACAACTGGATCTCGGCCTACGTCCACCTGGCGCACGACTGCCAGGTCGGCAGCAACACGATCTTCTCGAACAACGCCCAGCTGGCCGGCCACGTCCACGTGGGCGACTGGGCGATCCTGTCGGGCTACTGCGGCGTGCACCAGTTCTGCAAGATCGGCGCCCATGCCTTCATCGGCATGTACACCAGCCTCACGCAGGACGTGCCGCCGTTCGTGCTCGTCTCGGGCAACCCGGCCGAGGCGCACGGCGTGAACATCGAGGGCATCAAGCGCCGCGGCTTCACGCGCGAGCAGATCAACGCCATCCGCGCCGCCTACAAGACCCTGTACCGCTCCGGCCTGACGCTGGAAGAAGCCAAGGGCAAGCTGGCCGAAGAGGAAGCGGCCGCCGGCGAGGCCGCGCCGCACATCCGCGCCATCCGCGACTTCCTCGACACCACCAGCCGCGGGATCGTGCGCTGAGATGAGCGGGGACGTGTCGCTGGCTCCGGCGACGGCCACCACCCTGGCCCTCGTCGCCGGCGAGGTCTCGGGCGACCTGCTGGCCGCCCGCCTGATGGCGGGACTCAGGCCGCACCTGCCGGCCGCCCGCTTCACCGGCATCGGCGGGCCGCGCATGCTGGAGCAGGGCCTGGCCTCGGACGTGCCGATGGACACGCTGACGGTGCGCGGCCTGCTGCCCGTGCTGCTGCGCTACCGCGAACTGAAGGGCATCCAGGACCGCCTGCGCGACCGCCTGCTGGCCGAGCGCCCGGCCGCCTTCATCGGCGCCGACTACCCGGGCTTCAACCTGGGCCTGGAAGCGCAGCTGCGCGCGGCCGGCATCCCGACCGTGCACTTCATCGGCCCGCAGGTGTGGGCCTGGCGCGGCGGGCGCATCAAGAAGATCCAGCGCGCCGTCTCGCACATGCTGGTGGTGTTCCCGTTCGAGCAGGAAATCTACGAACGGGCCGGCGTGCCGGTGACCTATATCGGGCACCCGCTGGCCGAGACGATCCCGCTGGCGCCGGACGTGGCGGCGGCGCGCCGCGCACTCGGCCTGCCCGCGGATGCGAAGGTGGTCACCGTCATGCCGGGCAGCCGCATGTCGGAGATCAAGTACCTCACCGAGCCCTACCTGCGCACGGTACGGCTGCTGGCCGCGCGCGACCCGTCGCTGCGTTTCGTCGCGCCGATGGCGGGCGAGCGCCAGAAGGCCGCGTTCCAGGCGCTTGCCGCCAGGGCCGGCCTGCAGGACGTACCGTTGACGCTGGTGGACGGCCAGTCGCACGACTGCATCGCCGCCGCCGACGCGGTGCTGGCCGCCTCCGGCACGGCCACGCTGGAAGTGGCGCTGTTCAAGAAGCCGATGGTGATCGCCTACAAGGTGCTGCCGGCCGAATGGATGCTGATCCGCCACATGGGCTACCTGCCGTGGATCGGCCTGCCGAACATCCTGGCGCGCGAATTCGTCGTGCCGGAATTCCTGCAGAACGCCGCCACGCCGCAGGCGCTGGCCGATGCCCTGTGGTTCCAGCTGACGGACGAGACCAACCGCAGGCGCCTGGTGCAGCGCTTCACGGACCTGCATCACGACCTGCTGCGCGACAGCGCGCAACTGAGCGCGCAAGCCGTGCTGCAGGTGATCGGCAAATGAGCGGCAAATGAGCGGCAAATGAGCGGTAAATAAAGATGAGAAAGAAGAAAGTCGATTTCTACCCCGGCCTGGCGCCGAAGAACCGCCCGTTCACGCTGGAGGACATCGTCTGCGGCGTGGACGAGGCCGGGCGCGGCCCGCTGGCCGGCCCGGTGTTCGCGGCCGCCGTCATCCTCGACCCGGCGCGCCCGATCGAGGGCCTGCGCGATTCGAAAAAGCTGACCGAGGCGCGGCGCGACGCACTGGCGCCGGTCATCCGCACCCAGGCGCTGGCCTGGGCCATCGCCGAGTGTTCGCACGAGGAGATCGACACGCTGAACATCCTGCAGGCGACCATGCTGGCGATGCGCCGCGCGGTGGAGCTGCTGGCCACCGTGCCGACCATCGCCCTGATCGACGGCAACCGCTGCCCGCAGCTCGCTACCCACATCCGCGCCCACGCGGTGGTGGAGGGCGACGACAAGGTGCACGCGATCTCGGCCGCCTCGATCCTGGCCAAGACGGCGCGCGACGCCGCCCTGGTGCAGCTGCACGCCCAGTACCCGCAATACGCCTTCGACCAGCACAAGGGCTACTCCACGGCGCTGCACCTGGCGCGCCTGCGCGAGCATGGCCCGTGCCCGGTGCACCGGCGCAGCTTCGCGCCCGTGCGCGCGCTGGTCGTCCAACCGGACCTGTTCGCGGAGCACCCGGCATGAAGACGATCACCTCGCGCGACAACGCGTTCTACAAGGAACTCAAGCACCTGGCCGGCAGCGCCCATGCATTGCGCCGTGCCGGCAAGTCGCTGCTGGACGGCGTGCACCTGTGCCAGAGCTGGCTCGATTTGCAGGGCTTGCCGCAGCACTGCATCGTTTCCGAGGGCGCGCTGGCCAATCCGGAAGTCGGCGCCATCGCCGGCCGCGTCGATGGCGGCGCCCCGGTCACCGTGCTGCCGGACGCCCTGTTCGGCGCGCTCAGCCAGGTCGAGCACGGCGTGCACCTGCTGTTCCTGGTCGAGACGCCGCGTCCCGCGCGCGCGCCGGCGCTGGTCGAGTCGGCCGTGCTGCTGGACGGCGTGCAGGACCCCGGCAACGCCGGCTCGATCCTGCGCAGCGCCGGCGCGGCCGGCATCCGCCAGGTGTACTGCAGCCCGGGCACGGCCTCGATCTGGTCGCCCAAGGTGCTGCGCGCGGCGATGGGCGCCCACTTCGTGCTGGAGGTCTTCGAGCAGGCCGACCTGGCCGCGCTGGTGCGTGCTGCGCAGGTACCGGTGCTGGCGACCAGCGGCTACGCGGCCGAGCGCATCCACAATGTCGACCTGGCCCGCCCGGTCGCCTGGGTGCTGGGCCACGAAGGGCAGGGCGTGTCGCAGGAACTGCTGGACCTGGCCACCCACCGCGTCGTGATCCCGCACGCGGGCGCGGTCGAGTCGCTCAACGTGGCCGCCTGCGCCGCCGTGTGCTTCTTCGAGCAGCTGCGCCAGCAACAGGCGGCCCGCCCGGCATAGACGCCGTCCCGTTCCCGGGTTACTCTTCGGGCTGGTAATGATGGAGTCGCGATGGATACCGCCCAGGTGCAGCATTTACATTTTCTCGTGGCCGAGGCCGAACCGGTGCAGCGTCGCGCGCTCATCGAGGCGCTGGGCCACGTCGGCGCCACCCGCGTGACCGACGTGCCCGACGGCCCGACCGCGCTGCGCACGCTGCAGGCGGGCTTCGCGCCGAAGGTCGACGTGGCCGTGATCGACCTGGCGCTGGGCGGCATGGACGGACTGGAACTGCTGCGCGCGATCGCGGCGCTGCACTCCGCCGTGCGCCTGATCGTGGTCGGCAACCAGCCGGCCAGCGTGCTGTTTTCCGTCGAGACGCTGGCGCAGGCCCATGGCGTCGACCTGCTGGGCACGATCGCCAAGCCGGTCACCAGCGCCAAGCTCAAGGCCCTGCTCGACAACTACCAGCCGCCGGCCGAGGCGCGTCCGCGCGCGCCGACGCCCAGCTTCAGCTTCGCCGAGGTGGGCGTGGGCCTGCAGAAGCGCCAGTTCGAACCCTATTTCCAGCCCAAGATCGAACTGGCCACCGGCCAGGTCAAGGGCCTGGAAGTGTTCGCGCGCTGGCGCCATCCCGAGCACGGCGTGCTGGGCCCGGGCGCCTTCATCGACGCGCTGGAGCAGAACGGCCGCGTCGACTTCCTCGACTGGACCATGATCGAATGCTCGGTCGAGCGCTGCCGCCGCTTCCAGGACCAGGGCATCCCGGTCCCGATCTCGCTGAACCTCGACCCGGCCACGCTGGCGCACCCGAACTTCATCCGCCAGGTGTCGTCCTGCATGCAGCGCCACGGCGTGCTGCCGGACTACCTGACGTTCGAGATGACGGAATCCTCGATCCTGGACTTCGACGCCGACTTCATCGAACGCCTGGTGCGCCTGCGCATGATGGGCTTCGGCCTGGCCATCGACGACTACGGCACCGGCCGCTCCAACCTGCAGCTGCTGGCGCGCATCCCGTTCTCGGAACTCAAGATCGACCGTTCCTTCGTCGACGGCGCGTCGAAAAAGCGCCCGCTGGGCACGGTGCTGAAATCGTGCCTGGGGCTGGCGCACAGCCTGGACCGCATGTCGGTGGCGGTGGGCGTGGAGACGCGCCAGGACTGGGACTTCCTGCAGGCGCTGGGCTGCACCTATGCGCAGGGCTACCATATCGCCAATCCGATGGCGGCGGACGCGTTTCCGGGGTGGCTGGAGGATTGGCGGCAGTTCTTCTAGTAGGGTGGACGGCTCCGCCGTCCACGCGGTGAGACACGCCAGTGGCGCGAGGGGTCAGAGCCCGGTTTTTCCTTTAGGGCTCTGACCCCGGTTTTGGCCTGCGGCGGGGAATG
>DAMAFT010000439.1:0-4497 GCA_031995805.1 Massilia sp. | reverse complement strand
CGCGAGGCGAACGCGCCCTGCTGGTCGCGATAGGTCACGATGCTCTGGGCCACGCCGGCGGACAGGCCCGAGACGCGCGCCAGCAGCGGCACCGAGGCCGTGTTGACGTCGACGCCGACGGCATTCACGCAATCCTCGACCACGGCGTCGAGCTGGCGCGCGAGCTGGGTCTGCGACACGTCGTGCTGGTACTGGCCGACGCCGATCGACTTGGGGTCGATCTTGACCAGCTCCGCCAGCGGGTCCTGCAGGCGGCGCGCGATCGAGACGGCGCCGCGCAGCGACACGTCCAGTTCCGGCAGTTCGCGCGAGGCGAATTCCGACGCGGAATACACCGAGGCGCCGGCTTCCGACACGACGATCTTGGTCAGCTTGAGTTCCGGGTTCTGCTTGATCAGGTCCTGGGCCAGCTTGTCGGTCTCGCGCGAGGCGGTGCCGTTGCCGATCGAGACCAGGGACACGCCGTGCTTGGCGGCCAGCCTGCCCAGCACGTGCAGGGATCCGTCCCAGTCGTTGCGCGGCGCGTGCGGGTAGATGGTGGCCGTGTCGACCACCTTGCCGGTGGCGTCCACCACCGCCACCTTGACGCCGGTGCGCAGGCCCGGGTCCAGGCCCATGGTGGCGCGCGGGCCGGCCGGCGCGGCCAGCAGCAGGTCCTTCAGGTTGCGCGCGAACACCTGGATCGCATCGCCTTCGGCCTTGTCGCGCAAGGCCCCCATCAGTTCCGTCTCGATGTACATGGCGCTCTTGACGCGCCAGGTCCAGCGCGCGGTATCCAGCAGCCACTTGTCGGCCGGGCGGCCCGCGCCCTTGATGCCGAAGCGCGCGGCGATGCGGCTCTCGCACGGGTTGTGCGGCGCGTCCCACTTCGGCTTTTCTTCTTCCGTGTCCAGGCGCAGCACCACGTCGAGGATGCCTTCGCGGCGCCCGCGCAGCAGCGCCAGCGCGCGGTGCGAGGGCACGTTGGCCAGCGGTTCCGAGTAATCGAAGTAATCTGCGAATTTTTCGCCCTCGTCCTGCTTGCCGTCGACGACCTTCGAGGCGACCACGCCGTGGTCCTGCACGTATTCGCGCAGCGACTGCAGCAGTTCGGCATCCTCGGCGAAGCGCTCCATCAGGATCTGGCGCGCGCCGTCCAGCGCCGCCTTGGCGTCCGGTACGCCCGGGTTGTTGACGCCGTCCGCGTTGGCGAAGGCCTCGCGCAGGTAGTTTGCTGCCTCGCGTTCGGGGTCGCGCGCCGGATCGGCCAGCAGGTCGTCGGCCAGCGGCGCCAGTCCCGCCTCGATCGCGATCTGGGCCTTGGTGCGGCGCTTCTGCTTGTACGGCAGGTACAGGTCTTCCAGGCGCGTCTTGTCCTCGGCGAGGGCAAGCGCCTGCAGCAGTTCCGGCGTCATCTTGCCCTGTTCGGCGATCGCGGCGATCACCGCGGCGCGCCGGTCTTCCAGCTCGCGCAGGTAGCGCAGGCGTTCTTCCAGCAGGCGCAGCTGGGTGTCGTCGAGGCCGCCCGTCGCTTCCTTGCGGTAGCGGGCGATGAAGGGCACCGTCGCGCCTTCGTCGAGCAGGGCGATGGCGGCGGCCACCTGGACCGGTTTGGCGGACAGTTCTTGGGCGAGGCGTTGTTCGATCGAAGGCAGCATTGCGGTTTCGTGGATCGTGAGTCGAGCGGGCAATGATACGCAAACGGGGCCGATGCGCCAGTCTTGACAGCGGGCCATTCACGGCCTCGCCTCTTTGTATAAACAAATCTGCAACGATGGTTTGACTATATTGCTATTTTGCTGTTTCCGGTTCGTCTCTATGATTCTTCCATCGACAACGCTCACCGCACACCGAAAGGAATGATCATGAAGACCACCGCTCGCACCCTCGTTTCCGCCCTCGCCCTGGCCATCGGCGCCGCCTTCGCCACCCCGTCCTTCGCCGCGTCGAAGGCCCCGGTTGCCGCCGTGGCGCCCGCCGCCGTCTCGGACGCCGCGCTGGTGCGCACGCTGCCGGGCTTCCAGGACGGCTACGCCGACGTCAACGGGGTGCGCCTGCACTATGTGGCCGGCGGCAGCGGCAGCCCGGTCGTCCTGCTGCCGGGCTGGCCGGAAACCTGGTGGGCCTTCCACAAGATCATGCCCGAACTGGCGAAGCATCACCGCGTGATCTCGGTCGACCTGCGCGGCATGGGCGCATCGAGCATGCCGGCCGGCGGCTACGACAAGAAAACCATGGCCGCCGACGTCGAGGCGCTGGTGCGCCACCTGGGCTACGACAAGGCCGCCGTCGTCGGCCACGACATCGGTTCGCAGGTCGCCTATGCCTACGCCGCCAACTTCCCGCAGTCGACCGACAAGCTGGTGCTGATCGACGTACCGCACCCGGACCAGTCGCTGTACAGCTGGCCGATCCTGCCGGAAGCGGGCACCTTCGGCGACAAGCTCGACGACGCGCACCCGTATGTCTGGTGGTTCGCCTTCCACCAGGTGAAAGGCCTGCCGGAAGACCTGCTCGCGGGGCGCCAGCACATCGAGCAGGAATGGTTCTTCCGCTACCTGCTGAAGGACGAGGGCGCGATCGATGCGCGCGACCGCGCCGTCTACCGCAAGGCCTATGCCAGCCGCGACGCGATCCGCGCCGGCAACGCCTGGTACCAGGCCTTCCCGCAGGACATCCTGGACGACAAGGGCTACGGCAAGCTGCAGATGCCGGTGCTGGCGATCGGCGGCCCGGGCTACGGCTGGCTGCAGGCCGTGCTGACCCCGAAGACCGCCGACCTCAAGATGGTGAAGGCCGAAGGCAGCGGCCACTTCGTCCCCGAGGAAAAGCCGGCCGAGACCGCCGCCTGGATCGGCGATTTCCTGCACTGAACCAAACCCGCTGAACCACATTGCCAGGGAGACCATCATGACCACGACCACCACCATCGAGAGCGCATCGCGCCGCAAGTTCTTCGGCAGCGCCGCCGCCGGCGCGCTGTTCGCCGGCAGCCTGGCCGGCCTGTTCGCCGACGCGCTGGCCGCGCCGGCCCCGGCCGATGCGGCGGCAGGCCTGCCGCCGGCCGGCCCCGGCATCGTCCCGTTCCGCGCCGCCGTGCCGCAGGCTGCGCTGGACGACCTGAAGGCGCGCCTGCGCCTGGCGCGCTTCCCGGAACAAGAGACCGTGCCCGACTGGTCGCAGGGCGTGCCGCTGGCGAAGGCCCGGGCGCTGGTGGACTACTGGCGCGACCGCTACGACTGGCGCCGCTTCGAGGCGCGCCTGAACGCCTTCCCGCAATACCGGACCGAGATCGACGGCCTGGGCATCCACTTCATCCATGTCGAATCGCGCCATGCGAACGCGCTGCCGATCATCCTGACGCACGGCTGGCCCGGCTCGATCGTCGAGTTCCTGGACGTGATCCGGCCGCTGACCGATCCGACCGCGTACGGCGGCCGCGCCGAGGATGCGTTCCACGTCGTGGTCCCCTCGATGCCCGGCTTCGGTTTTTCCGACAAGCCGAAGGATGCCGGCTGGGACGTGGTGCGCACCGCGAAGGCCTGGGGCGTGCTGATGCGGCGCCTGGGCTACACGAAGTGGGTGGCGCAGGGCGGCGACTGGGGTTCGGGCGTCACGCACGCGCTGGGCCACGTGCGGCCCGCAGGCCTGGTCGCGGCGCACGTCAACTGGCCGCTGGTGTTCCCGGACACCATGCCGGCCCATCCGACGCCGCAGGAGCAGGCCGCCTATGCCGCCGCCGGCCGCTTCGCCGACGAGCAGTTCGGCTACTTCAAGGAACAGGCGACGCGCCCGCAGACCGTCGGCTACGCGCTGGCCGATTCGCCGGTCGGCCAGGCCATGTGGATCTATGAAAAATTCCAGGCCTGGACCGACAACCGCGGCAACCCGGAAGACGCGCTGTCGCTCGACGCCATGCTGGACGACATCACGCTGTACTGGCTGACGAACACCGGCGCGTCCTCGGCCCGCATCTACTGGCAGAACGCGCAGGGCAAGCCGGCCGGCTTCTCGGCCGGGCGCATCGAATTGCCGATGGCCGCCACGATCTTCCCGCGCGAGATCTACCGCGCGCCGAAGGCCTGGGCCGAGGCGGCCTGGCCGAACCTGATCTACTGGAACGAAGTCGACCGCGGCGGCCACTTCGCCGCCTTCGAGCAGCCCGCGCTGTTCGCGGACGAGATGCGCAAGGCGTTCCGTACCGTACGCTGAGCCGCGTGCCGGCGGGCTCCGGCGTCAGGTGACGCTTACTCGACCGCGCGCCACCACGCGCCGCCCGGCTGCGGGCGGCGCAGGTCGAGCGCTTCTCCCATCTCCGGCGTCGCCATCGCCACCCCGCGCGCCGAGGCCAGCGCCGCGATGCGCTCGAACGGTTCCTGCCAGCGGTGCATGCCGAGGTCGAAGGTGCCGTTGTGGATGGGCACCAGGTGCCTGCCGCCCAGGTCGAGGAAGGCCTGCAGCGTCTGTTCCGGCTGCATGTGCACGTCCGGCCACATCCTGTCGTAGGCGCCGGTTTCC
>DAMAFT010000438.1:0-4511 GCA_031995805.1 Massilia sp. | reverse complement strand
TGCATGTCCATGCCATAGACTTCCCAGTCGGTGGTCTCGAGGATGCGCTTGGACAGGTGGTGGCCGATGAAGCCGTTGACGCCGAGGATGAGGACTTTTTTCATATTCAACTTTCGTAAACGGACATCGCGGACAGGCAGGCGCCAATGGGCTTGGGGCTGGCAGGAGGCTGACGGCGGATCGGCTGCGCGTGGCGGCGGTCCGTCCGCGGCTGCGAGGACGACTGGCTGGAAACGATGCGTGATAAAGACAGCGCCATTGTGAAGGAAAATGCCTGTCGGAAACCAGACGGGAACATTACATTTACGTAAGGTTGGGTAGACCTCAGATCCGATCGCTTTCCTTGCGCACGACGCGGCCGATGACGATGCAAGCCGCTCCCTGGCACAGCTTGCGGTGGAATTTGCGCTGGTCTGGATTGTCCGATGCCAGCCACCATTGCCCGGCATCTCGCGACAGGCGCTTGATGACGGCTTCGCCCTCGTAGTTGAACGCGTAGACGGCGCCATCGACGGGCTTGGTGTCGAGCGTGTTGACGATCACGATGTCGTCCTCGTACAGCGAGGGCTCCATGCTTTCTCCTTTGACCAGCAGGGCGATCAGGTGCTGTGCATGGAGGTTATTGCGTTCGATCCAGGCCCGGCGCATGCCGAGGGTGCCGCCGTCGCGTTGCTCGGGTTCGGCCTGGAAGCCAGTGATGCCGGCCGACAGCCGCAGCTTGACCATGCGGATCTGGATGAAATCCGCATCGTCGGTGTCGGCGGCGCGCACCGCCAGCGCGTGCCGCAAGCCATGGAGCGGCGCCTGGTGCGGGTCGCCTTCGCCGGTCATCAACCAGATGTGCGAGAAACCCAGCTCGCGTTCGATGGACAGCGCGTAGCGGATGTCCATCGACTTGATCTTCCCGGTCAGCCACTGATTCACGACACTCTTGGAGGCCCCGGAAGCCTTTACCAGGCCGGTTTGCCCGCGCTCGCCCTCCAGTTCGGGCATGGCGCGATAGATGGCGTCGAGACGTTCGGATAACAGGTTCATGTTCGATTTACCGGGTCGGAAAAGGTTTAGTGTTCTTGACTTCGATCGGTTTAGTATTCTACACTTTACGCTAAATACCAACCTTTGGGAAGCGTTTCGCGCTCGTCACGGCGGTCCGGCCCATTGCATGGAAGGAAGGAGCAAGATGAGCAAACCGAATGCACTCGAAGTGGCAAGCTATGTCGGCGGCCTGGCGTCGATCGGCGCGTCCTTTACCCTGACAAATATCGGTTCCGCGGTCGGCATCGCGACCGCCGTGCTGACCTGCTTGACGAATACCGTGTACACCTGGCGCCGGGACCGGCGCGAACAACGCGAGAGCGATGCCCGGCTGGCCCGCTTGAACGACGCGGGGGATGGTGGGGGGTGAGGTCAAGGGGAGCGCTCGGGATGCGTCTCCAGCAATGCCAGCACCGCCCCCGCCACGCGTTCCGGGCCCACCCCATCCAGGCAGCCATGGTGGCCCGGCAGGCAGATGTGGCTGCGGCAGAAGCGGCAGGACACGTCCGCGAACAGCACCCGGTTCGGCACCGCCCAGGGCATGGTGTGCGGCTCGGCCAGCGCATACAGGTCGACCAGCGGCGTGCCGACCGCCGCGGCGACGTGGGCCGGCGCGCCATGGCTGGCGACGGCGAGCGCCGCCAGTTGCAGGGCGGCGCCCAGTTCGCCCAGGTCCAGCCGTCCCGCGAGCGATACCGTTGGCGGTGCCGGCAAGCCGGCCGCATGCACGATGCCATCCACCAGCACGGTATCGGCGGCGCTGCCGGCCAGTACCAGCGGCCAGCCGGGGGCGTGCGCCAGCAGGCGCAGCACCCGCGCCCAGTGCGCGGGCGGGTACGCGCGCGCGGCCGTGGCGGCGCCCGGATGCAGCAGCAGCCAGGGCCGTCCGGGATCGATGCCGGACGCGGTTAGGCGGCCGCGCACGGCATCGATGTCGCCGCGGCGCGGCGCGAACGACAGGCGCTGGCTTGCGGGCGCGCAGCCGGCATGGCGCACCAGCGCCAGCTGGCGTTGCACCTCGTGGCGCACCAGCGGCGCCGGTTCGGGATCGGCAACCCAGTCGCCCGGCAGGCCGCCGGGGTCGCCGCGGCAATAGGCCAGGGACAGCGGGATGCCGGCGCGGCGACACAGCAGCACTGCCGGCCGCGCATCCTGCATGCAGGCCGTGAAGACGATGGCGGCGTCGAAGCGGCGCGCGGCCAGCGCCGTGACCGGCACTTCGGCCAGCGCCGGGTCGTCCTGCCCCGGCAGCCGCGCTGCGATGGCATCGTCGAGCTCGGCGATGAAGGGCAGGGCGGCGGCGCCCGCCGGACTGCCCAGCAGGGTCAGGCTGCGGCCGGGTGCGCCGGCGCGCAGGGCCCGCATGGCTGGCGTGCTCAGCAGCATGCCGTCCAGCGAATCGAGGCGCACGCACAGGATGCGGCGCGCCTGCGCCCAGCGCGCGCTGGGGCCGGCGCCGTTCATGCCGTCTCCATGTGGCTGGCGATGAGCACCGCCGCCGCGTACAGGTCGGGCGCCATGCGCGTCGGGATGCGGCGCGGGCCCAGGCGCCATTCGGCCTCCTTGCCGTTGTCGAGCAGGATCGTGCGGCAGCCGGCGCGGTTGCCCGCCTCGACGTCGTGCAGCGTGGCGCCGACCATCCACGAGGCGCGCAGGTCGATGCCGTGCTCGTGCGAGGCCTCGAGCAGCAGGCCGGGCCGCGGCTTGCGGCAGTGGCAGTCGACGGCATAGGCGGCCACGCTGCCGTCCGGATGATGCGGACAATAGTAGAGGCCGTCCAGCGCCAGCCGCTCGCGGAACAGCAGGTCGTGCAGGCGGTCGGCGATGCGGTTTATGGCGGCTTCGGCCACGCGCCCGAAGGCGATGTCGTCGGCGGTGCCGACGACGAACAGGCGGTAGTCGAGCCGCGCCAGCAGGCGCAGCGCCGCACCGGCGCCGTCGCACAGCGTGAGGCGGCGCGGTGCGATATCGTACGGGAATGTATGTTGGAAGGGGGAGGGGCCGGGCAGGCTGTCGGCCAGCGCGCCGTCCATGTCGAGGAAGATGGCTTTCATGCGCGGTTCGACCGCGCAGGGATGGGCGGGTTCTGGCGGCCGTGGCGGGCTTGGACCTGGATCAAGTCCAGCCCGCCACGGCCGCCGGATGGCGGCCCGGGAACGTCAGGGCTTGCGCTTGAAGCCGGTGTCGTCGTCCATGTTCTGGTCGCCGTTCAGCTTGTTGGCATAGCCGGGGCTGCGCGGATAGCCGCCGGCCGCGTCGTTCGACTTGTGCACGTCCGGCCCGTGTTCGGTGCCCTCGGCGCCGGTTTGCGAGCCGGCGCGGTCGACGCTGCCGGCGCCGGGTTTGCCAGGCGAGCGCGGCAGGCCGCCGGCCACGTCGTTCGATGCGTGCACGCCACCGACGTCCGAGTGCTGGTTGGCCATCGAGCGCGAGCCGGACACGTCGAGCTGGGTATTCCCGCGCTGGGCTTCCTGGCCAGCCTGGTCGCCGCTGCGGTTGCCTTCGTTCTTCCAGCCCTCCGGGCCCGGCATGCCGCCGCCGTCCGAGACGAAGCGGCGCGGCCGGTCTTCCGATTGCCGGTTGCCCATCGACCCGCGCTGTGCCTGCGCCGGCGTGGTGCCGCGCGGACCCTGCATGCCGCCTCCTTGCGTCGACGCTTGCCGGTTGCCCCGTTCGATGTCCTGCTGCAGGTCGACGCCCTCGTGCCTGTCGCGCTGGCCCACCGGCTGGTCGAGCAGGCCGTAGGCGCCGGACTTCTGCTGCATCTGGCGCTCGTGGCTGTCGGTGACGCCCTGCACGGTGCCGGAACCGCCGTTGATCTGGGTTTCCATCGAGCCGCCCGGGATCGCGGTGCCGTCGTCGCCCTTGCTGCGGTCGTACGTGCCGCCGACGATGTCCGGGCCGGCGCGGCCCTGGCTGCCCATGATGTCGCGCTGCTGGTTGCCCTGGCGGGCGCCCAGTCCCTGCGGGTAGGTATGGTCGAGCGGCTGGTTGCTGCCGGCCGTCTTGCCGGTGGCGCCCGGCGTGTCCTTCTCGTTGGCGCCGTTGTTCGTCTGGTTGTTGATGCTGCTGCGCTGGTTCGCGTCCATGATCGTCTCCTTTCGTGCTGGATCGATGCGGGCCGTGCCCGCTTTGACAGGGGAATGATGCGCGCTGGCCGTCGATTCCAGTATAGGAAGACGCAGCGGGTATATGTAGGAGGAATACTGACGAGTGTTTATTACCGGAAGTAGAATTTCAGATGTGCATTTTCTGTCTCACGTAATCCTACAAAGTCATCTGAAATGCTCCTATAGTCTCATCCATCCGGCATGCCTAAGATGTTTCCGTCCGATGCTCAACGGTGCTACCGGCGACATTGGCGGGCCTGCCGCAGGACGCGGCGGTTTTTATCGCGAAGAGGAGAGACTTACCATGGCATCGAACAACCAGGGCAACAAGCAGAGCGGCGGCACCAAGAATCGCGGTTTCGCATC
>DAMAFT010000437.1:0-4517 GCA_031995805.1 Massilia sp. | reverse complement strand
TCGGCCGCATCGCCGCCACCAATGCGATCTCGGACGTGTACGCGATGGGCGGCACGCCGATCATGGCGCTGGCCCTGGTCGGCATGCCGATCAACCAGCTGCCGCTCGATACCATCGGCAAGATCATCCAGGGCGGCGAATCGATCTGCGCCGAGGCCGGCATCCCGATCGCCGGCGGCCATACCATCGATTCGGTCGAGCCGATCTACGGCCTGGTCGTGATGGGCCTGGTGCATCCGTCGAAGGTCAAGCGCAATGCCGACGCGCGCGCCGGCGACGTGCTGGTGCTCGGCAAGCCGCTCGGCGTGGGCGTACTCTCGGCCGCCCTCAAGAAGGACCGGCTCGACGCCGCCGGCTACGCGGCCATGATCGCCAACACCACCAAGCTGAACAAGCCAGGCAAGGCGCTGTCCGAACTGGCCGGCGTGCATGCGCTGACCGATGTCACCGGCTTCGGCCTGCTGGGCCACCTGCTGGAACTGGCGCGCGGCGCCGGCCTGGCGGCCACGCTCGACATGGCGCGCATTCCGCTGCTGCCGGGCGTCGAGGCACTGGCGCACGCCGGCTTCTTCACCGGCGCCTCGGGCCGCAACTGGGACGCCTACGGCCACGACGTGGCGCTGGGCGGGCAGGTCTCGGACACGCACCGCGTGCTGCTGACCGATCCGCAGACCTCGGGCGGCCTGCTGGTGTCGTGCGATCCGGGCAGCGTCGACGAGGTACTGGAACTGTTCCGCCGCGAAGGCTTCGGAGAGGCCGCCGTGATCGGATCGATGGAAGCGGGAACGCCGCGCGTCATGGTGCGCTGAGACGATGCCCTACGTGCGCAACGCCGCCACCATCTCCCCACGCTCGTCGAGTCCTTCCTCCACGCAGCCGAAGCCGGCGTAGAACGCGCGGGCGCGCCCGAACAGGCATTGCTGCCAGGAGGTCGCGCTGGTGTTCGGGCAGCTCCATGTCCATGTAATCCTCGACATTGGCTTCGTTGATGTCCTGCAGGGTGACGTCCAAGGCGCCGCCATCGCGCAGCCCCGGTCATGCCGCCTTTGCCGCCCCAGACGACGGACAGGCCGCCGTCGCGTTGCGGATGGATGGCGTCCGGATCGATGTGCAGGATGGTCCCGCCGTCGCGCGGGATGCGCACCGGCAGCATCTGGATCAGGTCGTAGCGCTGCTGTTCGGCATCGGCGCGCGAGCCGGCGTAGGCGGTCGGCTGCGACAGCCAGCGCGGGCCGGCCTGGGTCGGGTCGTAGTCGACCGCGAAATAGATCGCCGAGCCGAACGGCTGGCCGATGACTTCCCGCGCCATGCGGAACGCCGCCGCGCCGTCGGCCAGGCCCTGGGCGCGTGAGTTCCATGGTCTTGTCCAGTCCCTTGCGTGTCGCCATGCCGTCCGCCCATGGATGCCGCGCCAGCGGCGCAAGGGCGTACGCTGCCAGATGGCATTTCCCGCTCATTGAGGCAATGCAACAGTTCCAATGAGAAATATTCACTAGCGTGGTAGCCAAACGACAAGCCACGAAACCCTTGACACGCCAAACAAAATTCACTTAGAGTGAAGATATGTTCTCCTCGCTGCCACTGTCGATTTCCCTACCGCTCACCGGCCTGCTAGCGCCGGCGCTACTGCTACGCGCGTAAATCGCCGCCGTACCCGCCCGGCCCAGGTGCCGGATCCGTAGCCCAAGGAAGTCGCATCATGCCAGTCATTACCGCACTCATCGCCGCAGTCATTACCGGATTCACGCTCGTCTCCACCGTCGCCGGAACGCTCCTGCCGTCTGCCGGCGCGCTGAAGCTACCGATCGGTTGCCGGGCCTAGCGTCCCGTGGCCCGTCCGGCAGCCCTCGCCACAGCATCGAACCGAATCCAAGCACACCCATCAGGAGCATCGCCATGTTGAAGAACCCCGCCGCCAAGTACCGCCCCTTCCCCGCCGTCGACATCGCCGACCGCCAGTGGCCGACCCGCACCATCGACCGTCCGCCGGTCTGGATGAGCACCGACCTGCGCGACGGCAACCAGGCGCTGATCGAACCGATGAGTCCGGAAAAGAAGCTGCGTTTCTTTGAAAAGCTGGTGCAGATCGGCGTCAAGGAAATCGAAGTCGGCTTCCCGTCGGCCTCGCAGACCGACTTCGACTTCGTGCGCATGCTGGTCGAGGAAAACCGCATCCCGGACGACGTCACCATCATCGTGCTGACCCAGGCGCGCGACGAGCTGATCCGCCGCACCGTTGCCTCCTGCGTGGGCGCCAAGCGCGCCATCGTGCACATCTATAACTCGGTGGCGCCGGTGTTCCGCCGCGTCGTGTTCGGCATGAACCAGGACGAGATCGTGCAGATCGCCGTCAACGGCACGCAACTCATCAAGGAACTGGTGGCGCAGCACCCGGACACCGCCTGGGGCCTGGAATACTCGCCGGAGTCGTTCTCGACGACCGAGCTGGAATTCTCCAAGCGCATCGTCGACGCCGTCGCCGCCGTGTGGCAGCCGACGCCGGACAACAAGATGATCGTCAACCTGCCCTCGACGGTGGAAGCCAGCACGCCGAACGTGTACGCCGACCAGATCGAATGGATGTGCCGCAACCTGAACGACCGCGCCAGCCTGGTGATCAGCGTGCACCCGCACAACGACCGCGGCACCGCCGTGGCGGCCGCCGAGCTGGCCGTGCTGGCCGGCGCCGACCGCGTCGAGGGCTGCCTGTTCGGCAACGGCGAGCGCACCGGCAACGTCGACCTGGTGACGCTGGCGCTGAACCTCTACACCCAGGGCGTGCACCCGGGCCTGGACTTTTCCGACATCGACGCGGTGCGTCAGCTGGTCGAGGAATGCAACCAGTTGCCGGTGCACCCGCGCCACCCCTACGTCGGCGACCTGGTGTTCACCGCGTTCTCCGGCTCGCACCAGGACGCGATCAAGAAGGGCTTCGCCAAGCAGCAACCGGATGCGCTGTGGGAAGTGCCGTACCTGCCGATCGACCCGGCGGATCTCGGCCGCAGCTACGACGCGGTGATCCGCGTGAACAGCCAGTCCGGCAAGGGCGGCATGGCCTACCTGCTCGAGCAGGAATACGGCCTCGAATTGCCGCGCCGCCTGCAGATCGAATTCTCGCGCGTGGTCCAGCGCCATGCCGACGCCACCGGCCGCGAAGTGGCCGCCGCCGACATCCACGCGCTGTTCGCCGGCGAATACCTGGAGCAGGACGGCGCGGCCTATCGCTACGTGGCGCACCGCATGCGCGAGGACAGCGAAGGCGCCGACGACCAGCGCGTGCAAATCGAGGCTACCGTGCAGCGCGAACGCGTGACGGAACAGCGCCACGGCAGCGGCAACGGCCCGATCGACGCCTTCGTCGCCGCGCTCGGCCTGGACATCCGCCTGATGGACTACCACGAGCACTCGATCGGCTCGGGCGCCGATGCGCGCGCTGCCTGCTACGTCGAGCTGCGCCTGGGCGGCGGCCCGACCCTGTTCGGCGCCGCGATCGACAGCAATATCGTGACCGCCTCGTTCAAGGCCGTGCTGTCGGCCGTGAACCGCCAGCTCGCGATGAACGCCGGACAGCCGGCGGCACGCGCGGCCTGACGGCGCGGGTGCGGGAGGAGGCGCGCGACCGGCCTGCCGGCCACGCGCCGCGCCCCGGCCATGCCATAATCATGCCCCCGCATTCCCGCACCGCATCCGCCGCATGACCGCACCACCCGCCTCGCCCGGCCGCCGCCTGCCGCCCGCCCCGCCCGCCAACCTGGCCACACCGGAAGACGAAGACGCCCGCCGCCGCGCCCGCGAGGAACGCGATGCGCAGGCGCGCGGCGTGGTGTCGATCGACGCGATGCGCGCGGCGATCCGGCGGGTGTCGGCCACCCTGCCGCCGCTGGCGGCCGTGCCGCGCGTGCGCCGCCCGGACACCGCCGCCTTCCGCGCGCGGGCACGCGCCGGCCTGCCCTTCCTGGTCGAGGGCGTGGTCGGGCGCTGGCCCCTGGCCGCGCTCGCCCCGGGCATCCTGCGCGAGCGCTTCGGCGCCGTCCCGGTGCGCGCCCGCGTGGGCGACTACATCGGCACGGCGTTCGCGCCGGACCGCGCGATGCTGGACACGACGATGGCCGGCTACCTCGACCTGGTCGACGCCGGCGGCTACGCGCTGCCGCCCTACGTCGGCAACCTGGAACTGCGCGAACTGAACGGCATGTGCCACTGGCCCGGCTATTTCGACAAGATGGGACCGCCGCGCTGGTGGGTCGGCCCGGCCGGCACGGTGACGCCGCTGCACTGCGACTACGACGACAACGTCTTCGCCCAGATCTGGGGCAGCAAGCGCATCTTCCTGGCCCCGCCGCACCACGACGCATTCCTGTACGCGCGCGAAGCCAATCCGGTGCTGTTCGGCTCGCCGTTCGACCCGGAGGCGCCCGATTTCGACCGTTTTCCGCTGGCGCGCCGGGCGGCGGTCGTCGCGTGCGTCGTGCGGCCGGGCGACATGCTGTACGTGCCGGCCGGGTGGTATCACCAGG
>DAMAFT010000436.1:0-4519 GCA_031995805.1 Massilia sp. | reverse complement strand
GCCTGGACAAGGCGCAGATCCCGCTCACCGAGTGCCTGAAGGACACGGTCGCCCGCGTGATGCCGGCCTGGGACGAGGAAATCGCCCCCGCGATCCGCGCCGGCAAGAAGATCCTGATCTCGGCCCACGGCAACAGCCTGCGCGCCGTGATCAAGATGCTGGACGGCATCAGCGATGCCGACATCGTCGGCCTGAACATCCCCAACGGCACCCCGCTGGTGTACGAGCTGGATGCAGACCTGAAGCCGATCCGCCACTACTACCTGGGCGACCAGGACGCGATCGCCGCCAAGATGGCCGCCGTGGCCAACCAAGGGAAGGCGAAGTAAGTCTTGCACCGTTTCGTGAAGAAAGCTGCCGCCGGCAAGCTGCTGTGCGGCTTGCTGGCAGGCTTAGTGGCTGCCTCATTGGCCGTCGGCGCCGCCCAGGCCGCGCCGCGCCAGACCGAGCGCAGCAAGCAGAAGGCCGCCGCGGAAAAGTCGCGCGCGGCCATCCAGCAAAAGCTGAGCGTCCTCAAGAAGGACATCACCCGCACCGAAAGCGCCAAGGAAGACGCGGCCGACGAACTGGCCGAGTCGGAAGAGGCCATCTCGGACGCCAACCGCTCGCTGCGCGAACTGTCCGAGGAGCAGGCGTCGACCAATGCCCGGCTGCGCGACCTCGCCACCGAGCAGGGACGGCTGGCGGATACCATTTCCGGCCAAAAGGCGCAGCTGGCCAAGCTGTTGCGCGAACATTATGTCGCCGGCAATGAAGACCGCATCAAGCTGCTGCTGTCGGGCGACAATCCGAACCGCATCAACCGCGACCTGCAGATGATGGCGTATGTCTCGCAGGCGCAGGCGCGTCTCTTGACGGCGTTGCGCGACAACCTGGCGGCGGTCGAGGCCAACCAGGCCCAGACCCAGAACGCCAAGGACGAACTCGAGGAGATCGCGCAGGAACAGCGCGACCAGAAGGCGCTGCTGGAAAAGGAAAAGGCCAGGCGCGCCGGCCTGCTCGCCAACCTGTCGAGCAAGTTGAACGACCAGCGCAAGCAGGCCAGCCGCCTGGAGCAGGACGAGCAGCGCATGAGCGGCCTGGTCGACCAGCTGACCCGCCTGATCCGCGAACAGGAAATCGCCGCCGCGGCGGAGCGCAAGCGCCAGCAGGAGCTGGCCGCCGCGCGCGCCAAGGCCGCGGCCGAGGCGAAGGCCAGGGCGCTGGCGCGCGCGAAGGCATTGCAGGAAGAGCGCGCGCGCCTGGCGCGCGAAGCCGCCAGGACGGGCAAGCCGATGAAGCCGCTGCCCGCCCCGGCGCGCGTCGAGGAAGAGCCGAAGGTGGCCGAGGAGCCGAAGGAAACGCCGCGGCGCGCGGCCGATACCGCGCTGGCCGCCGAACTGCCGAGCGGCGCTTTCGCCGGCCTCAAGGGCCGCCTGCCGGCGCCCATCGCCGGCAAGATCGCGGCCCGCTTCGGCGCCAAGCGCGGCGACGGCCCGGCCTGGCGCGGCATGTTCATCAAGGCGCCGGAAGGCACCGACGTGCGCGCCATCGCGGCCGGCCGCGTCGTATTTTCCAGCTGGATGCGCGGTTATGGCAATTTGATCATCATTAACCATGGTGGTGAATACCTGTCGATCTACGGCAATAGCCAGAGCCTCATGAAACGGGTGGGCGACAGCGTCCGGCCGGGCGAGGTGATCGCCAGTGCGGGCAATACCGGCGGCAACGAGGAATCGGGGCTATACTTCGAGCTCAGGCATCTCGGCAAAGCCTTCGACCCGGCGGGCTGGGTGAATTTCTAAAGCAGGACACAATGCGCATGCGCAAGACACTCAAGAACTTCGGGCTGATCGGCATCGGGATGGCGGTCGGCGCCGTCGCGTCCGTGCAGTTTTCCGCGCATGCGCAACAGGGGGCCGATGCGCCCCTGCCACTGGACGAACTGCGCCAGCTGGCCGAGGTCTACGGCCTCATCAAGAGCGACTACGTCGAAAAGGTCGACGACAAGAAGCTGCTGTCGGACGCCATCGCCGGCATGGTGGCCTCGCTCGACCCCCATTCGGTCTACCTCGACCAGCACGACTTCGCCGAGATGCAGGAAGACGTGGCCGGCAAGTTCGTCGGCGTCGGCGTCGAGATCGCCATGGAAGACGGCTACGTGAAGATCGTCTCGCCGATCGAGGACACGCCGGCCTACCGCGCCGGCATCAAGGCCGGCGACCTGATCACGCGCATCGACAACGTCCCCGTCAAGGGCCTGTCGCTGGACGAGGCCATCAAGCGCATGCGCGGCGAGCCGAACAGCAAGGTGATGCTGACGATCGCCCGCCGCGGCGCCGATGCCCCCTGGGTGGTGCCGGTCGAGCGCCAGGAAATCCGCATGGCCAGCGTCAAGGGCAAGATCGTCGAGCCGGGCTACGCCTGGCTGCGCATCAGCCAGTTCCAGGAAGAGACCGTCGAGGAAATGGCCGCCAAGGTCAGGGAACTGTATGCCCAGGACCCGGCCATCAAGGGCCTGGTGCTCGACCTGCGCAACGACCCGGGCGGCCTGCTGCCGGGCGCGATCGGCGTCTCGGCCGCCTTCCTGCCGCAGAACGAGGTCATCGTCTCCACCAAGGGGCAATTGCCGGAATCGAACACCACCTTCTACGGCCGCCGCGATTTCTATGCGGTCAAGCCGGGCACCGATCCGCTCGCCAGGTTGCCCGCGGCATTGAAAAAGGTGCCGCTGGTGGTGCTGGTGAACACCGGTTCGGCGTCGGCCTCCGAGATTGTCGCGGGCGCCCTGCAGGACTACAAGCGCGCCGTCGTGATGGGCAGCCAGACCTTCGGCAAGGGTTCCGTGCAAACCCTGCGCCAGCTCACCGCCGACACCGCCGTCAAGCTGACCACGGCGCGCTACTACACGCCCAAGGGCCGCTCGATCCAGGCGCTGGGCATCGTGCCCGACCTGAAGGTCGACGAGACCGCCGAGGGCGACGGCCTGAACGCCCTGCGCGTGCGCGAGGCCGACCTCGACCACCACCTGGCCGGCGAGGGCGGCAAGACCGCCGCCGTCGCGGGCAAGGAACGGCGCGACGAACTCGAGGAAGAGCAGCGCGCCTATGCCGCGCTGAAGAACGCCAAGCCGCTCGAGTTCGGCGGCAAGGACGACTTCCAGCTGGCCCAGGCCATCAAGCACTTCAAAGGCTTGCCGGTGCAACTGGCCCGCGGCGACGCCGAGGCGGCCGCGGACAAGCCGGCGCCGGCCGCGCTGCCCGGCACCGAGAACAAGCCGCCGGAACTGAAGGAGGGGAGCAATCCCCCGGCCGTGCCCGTACCCAAGAAATGAATGACCAGCAACTGCTGCGCTATTCGCGCCACATCCTGCTCGACGAGATCGGCATCGAGGGCCAGCAGCGCCTGCTCGGCGCGCATGCGCTGCTGATCGGCGCCGGCGGCCTGGGCTCGCCGGCCGCCCTGTACCTGGCCGCCGCCGGCGTCGGCCGCCTCACGCTGGTGGACGACGACGAGGTCGACCTGACCAACCTGCAGCGCCAGGTGATGCACACGACGGCGCGCATCGGCCTGCCGAAGGTCGAGTCCGGACGCGAAGCTTTGTTGCAGATCAATCCGGAAGTCGAAGTCGCCGCGTTGCGCGAGCGGGCGCAGGGCGCGCGCCTGGCGCAGCGCGTGGCCGGCGCCGACGTCGTGCTCGACTGCAGCGACAACTTCGCCACGCGCCAGGCCGTCAACCGCGCCTGCGTGGCCGCCGGCGTGCCGCTGGTGGCCGGCGCGGCGATCCGCTTCGACGGCCAGATCTCGGTGTACGACGTGCGCGACCCCGCCTCGCCCTGCTATGCCTGCCTGTTCCCCGAGGACAGCCGCTTCGAGGACGTGGCCTGCAGCACCATGGGCGCCTTCGCGCCGCTGGTGGGCATCATCGGCACGATGCAGGCGGCCGAGGCCCTCAAGCTGCTGGCCGGCGTCGGCCAATCGCTGGCCGGGCGCCTGCTGATGCTGGACGGGCGCGCGATGGCGTGGACCGAGATCGGCGTCGCGCGCAACCCGTCCTGTCCGGTGTGCGGCGCACGTCACTAGACCTGCATCAATACGAAACGATGGGATGACGCCGGCCATCCTGCCAATGTGGCCGCCAACGTCGCGCTGCCTTACAATTGGAGACGCTTGCCAGGTGGCTCCGCCCGCCGTTCGGCCTTATACTAGCGCGATTATTCCGACCGCATTTCACGGACTCCTATGCAGAATATTTCGCAGCGCCTTGCACGTCAGCGTCGCCACGGCGGCTTCACCCTGGTCGAGATCATGGTCGTCGTGGTCATCATCGGCATCCTCGGCGCGCTGGTCGTGCCCAAGCTGCTGGGCCGCACGGGCGAATCGCGCGTCACCGCCGCCCGCACCGACATCGCCACCCTGATGTCCGCGCTCAAGCTGTACAAGCTGGACAACCAGCGCTACCCCACTACCGAGCAGGGCCTGCAGTCGCTTATTCAAAAGCCCACCAGCGGCCCGGCCGCCAACGGCTGGAAGGACGGCG
>DAMAFT010000435.1:0-4550 GCA_031995805.1 Massilia sp. | reverse complement strand
CACGTTGCGGGTGCCGTCGCCGGCGCGGTCCATCGCATTGTCGGTCTTCTGCGCGGCGCTGGCGGTGGCGTCGCGGGTGTTCTCGCCGGCGCGGTCGAGCGCGTTCTCGGTCTTCTGGGCGGCACCGGACGCGACCTGCCTGGTCTTGTCGGCCACGTTCTGGGCGACTTCCCTGGTCTTGTCGACGGCGGTGGCGGCCACGGCCTTCGTCTTCTCGGCCGCGGTGGAAGCGGCGGCGCGGGTCTTGTCGGCGGCCGTGTCGGCCGCGTCGCCGGTGCGGGCGGCGGCGGTGGCGGCGCTCTCGCGCAGCGGCGACGGTTTCGTCTCGACCAGGCAGCCGGTCTTCGCGTCGGCGCCCATCTGGGCGCACTTGTCGACGGCGGCCGCCTTGGCCGGCTCGCGGGTATCGGTGCCCGTCACCAGGCCGCCCGCGGTGGTCGTGCCGGCGCCACTGGCCCCGGTGGCGGCCGCGCCGCGGTCGGCCTTGGCGTCGGCGATGGCCGCCGTGTGCACCGACTTGGCGTTGTCCATGCAGCTGTCCTTGTCGGCGCCGTCGCGGGCGTCGCACTTCTGCTTGGCCAGCGCGTACTCGGCGTCGGCCAGGTTGGTGCGCGCCTTCTGGCGGCTCGCCGGCGACGTGCTGTACTGGGACAGGGCGGCGTTTTCCTCGCGCACGCGCACCACCTTGGCCTCGGCCATGCAGATGTCCTTGTCGTTGCCGCTCATTGCATCGCACTTCGCGACGGCCGCCTTGTAGTCCGCCGTGGCTTTCTGGGTGATGTTGCGGTAGGCGGCCGCGTCGTGGTTCAGCGCCGCCGTCGGGGCCTGGGCGAAGCTGGCGCCCGCGGCCGTCGCGAGCAGGGTCGCAATCAGCGTTTTCATGGTCGATGTCCCTTGTGTATGGTTGTTGTGACAAGGGTGATTCAACACCCGCGCACGCTCGGCCTCTGTGCGGCACCGAACGCTTGGCGCCAAACCGTGCGCGACACGCGCCTGCAAGGGCTCATTCGTCGCCGAGCAAGCCCTCGCGCCACAACGGCAATGCATCCTCGAACGGCCTGCCGGCGACGCCGAAGCGGCCGCCGTCGCGCGCCAGGCGTACCCAGGCGCGCGTATCATGACCGCCGCCGCGCACGGCCGGCTGGTCGCTGCGCACCTTGTCCAGCCAGGCATGGATGCGTGCGTAATCGCCGGGGTGGCTGCGCCGGGTCCAGGCCAGCGCGACCAGGTCGGCATACCCTTCCTCGCGCCGCATCTCGCGTAATTCCTTCGACATGGCCAGCAGCGCCGGATCGGCCGCCGTCTCCTCGCCCACCTCCACGAAGCCGGCCGGCAGCGCGTGCCACGATCCCTGGGCGTAGCGCCAGCAGTGGCCGATCTCGTGCGCGGCCATCGCCTCGATCAGCTCGTCCTGGCCGGCGGCCGGCATGCCGTCGAACACGCGTTCGGCAGCGGGATTGCCGCGCAGCGACAGCACCAGCTTGCAGCGCCCGTCGGCGAAGCCCATCGCCATCGCGACGTCGTTCGGACCGGCCTGCGGCTGCACCACGACGTCGATCGGCAGGTCGATCGAGCGCGCGTACTCGAGCACCGGGTAGGCGGCGCCCAGCCAGCGTTGTTCCATCGGGGTGAGTTCGGCGGCGCCGGCATGTGCACCGGCCGCCAGGCATGCCGCGCCCAGCGCGGCAAGGAGAAGCTTGGACATCGGAGAGTTCCCGTTGGAAAAGTCAGAATGCTGTAAAGCAATTCTAGCCTCGGGTTAACCCTCCGTTACAAAAATAATTTACTGCCTGTCAAAAAGCGCAAGCATGGCAGAAAGGCACGCGCCACCCGACTCAATAGGTCTCGAATGCCGCCTCGTCGCGGGGCGCGGCGGCCGGGCGTTTCGGCTGCGCGGCCCGCACCGGCGCCTTCGCCACCGGCACCAGCGCGGTCCCCGCCGGGCGTGCGGCCGGACGGGCTGCCTGCAGGGCGGCCTGCCGCTCGATCTTGAAGGTGCCGACCAGGCGTTCCAGGTGCTCGGCCTCGTCCTGCAGCGCACCGGCGACGCTGCCGGCCTGCTCGACCAGTGCCGCGTTCTGCTGGGTCGCTTCGTCCATGTGGCCGATCGCGCGGTTGACCTGCTCGATGCCGGTGCTCTGTTCCTGGCTGGCCAGGCTGATCTCGGCCATGATGTCGGTCACGCGCTTGACGCTGGTGACGATCTCTTCCATGGTGCTGCCGGCCGAATCGACGAGCTTGGCGCCGTCGTCGACCTTGGCGACCGAATCGCTGATCAGGGAGGCGATTTCCTTGGCCGCCGCGGCCGAGCGCTGGGCCAGCGAACGCACTTCGCCGGCCACGACCGCGAAGCCGCGGCCCTGCTCGCCGGCGCGCGCCGCTTCCACGGCGGCGTTCAGCGCCAGGATGTTGGTCTGGAAGGCGATGCCGTCGATCACGCCGATGATCTCGGCGATCTGCTTCGACGAGGCGTTGATCGACGCCATGGTCTGGACGACCTGCGCCACGACGGCGCCGCCGCGCTGGGCCACGTTCGACGCCGATTCGGCCAGCGCATTGGCCTGGCGCGCATTGTCGGCGTTCTGGCGCACGGTGCTGGTCAGTTCTTCCATCGACGAGGCGGTTTCTTCCAGCGTGCTGGCCTGGCGCTCGCTGCGCTCGGCCAGGTCCTGGTTGCCGGCCGTGATCTCGGCCGACGAGCGGGCGATGATCACCGTGCCCTGGTGCACCTGGCTGACGATGTCGACGAGGCTGTCGCGCATGCCTTTCATCGCATACAGCAGGCTGGAACGGTCGTTGGGGCGCGTCTCGATCGGCACCGACAGGTTGCCGGCGGCGATCTCTTCGGCGATCTGCGACGCGTAGTCGGGCTGGCCGCCCAGCTTGCGCAGCAGGCGGTTGCTGATGTAGGAGGCGGCGGCGACGCCGGCGCCGACGGCGAACGCCAGGATCACGAGCATCCAGGTGAAGAAGCTGCCGGACATCTTGCGCGCCTGGTCGGCGGCGTCGTTATTCAGTTTTTCCTCGAGGTCGATCAGGCGGTTGACGCTGGCGAGCCAGTCGACGAAGGCCGGTCCGGCCTGCTTTTCCAGCAGCGCCGCGGCGTCGGCCGTATTGTCGGCCTGGCGCAGTTCGATGAGTTTGGTAATCAGCGGCTGGGTGCGGGCCTCGACCTCCTTGATCGACGCCAGCGCCTGCTTTTCTTCGGGCAGGATGTCCTTGCTGTCCGCGAACAGGCGGTCCAGCGGCGCGGCCGAAGCCTGGTAGGCGGCGTCCAGCTTGCGGATCAGGTCGATGTGCGGACGGGCGGCATCGGCGCTGCTCGCCAGCGTCACGTCGCGCACGGCGATGGCGCGGTCGTGCACACTGCCGCGGAAATTGATGGCGTAACGCTGCTTGACGCTGTTGAAGTCGTTGATGTGGATGAGGATGGCATCGATCTGGCCGACGCGATAGATCGCCAGCCCGGCCAGCACGGCCATGAGCACCAGGACGCTGCCGAAGCCGAGCGCCAGGCGTTTGCCGATGGTAAGTCCAGAAGTAGTCATTGTCTCCGCTCGCAGGATGGATCCGGAATGGGCGATCCGGGCGCTATGTCAAAGGCGAATATCATTGATATTTCCAATCGGAAATTCAATGAAATATAGCATATAAATACTAAAAGCTGCTTGCGGGCAAATTATTGCTTACCGTTAATATCGGCCATCCCCGCGAGAGCGGAAATGGCCGGGCGGAATGGCGGTCGGTGGGCTCAGTGCGCCAGCAGTTGCGCCGCCGTCGCGAAGTTCGGACGGATGTCGTTCGGCACCGCCTTCATCTTGTCCAGCGCCTTCTGCACGTCCGGGCGGATGACGACATAGCGCTTCATCATGTCCTGGGCACGCGCATAGTCGCCGGTCGCCTCGATGGTGAGGAACTCGCGGTCGAGGTCGGCCACGGCCTGGCGGATCTTCTTGAAGTCGACCGAGAACGTGCCGTCGCCGTGCGAGACGAAGCCGCCCTTGTCGAGCAGGTAGTTGACCTGGATCGCCATGCCGCGCGCATGCGAGTCGGTCAGGCCGAAGTGCAGCGTGCGGAAGGCCGACGCCAGGAACGTGTTATACAGTTTACGCTCCGCCGCCGCGCCCTGCCCCAGCGAATCCTTCAGCTGGCCCTTGTCCATCATGTAGGCCAGCGCCCACAGGCCGGTGATGTCGGCCTTGGCTTCCTCGATGGTCGAATAGGCGTCCTTCAGGTCCTGGCGCGGCGTCGACGGCTGGCCGTCCTTCGTGGTCGCATGCGGGCCCAGGCCGTGCATGATCTCGTGCGCCAGGATGTGGGTGAAGAAGGAGTCGAAGTCCAGGTCCTGGCGGTCGGCGGGGCGCAGCACGATCTTCGAGATCGGCGTGAGGGTCGCCGCGAACTTCGCTTCCTGCACGTTCTTCAGCATCACGCGCTTGGAGCCGCGCTGGCGGATCACGCGTTCGTCGTTGGGCAGGTTGTAGGCGGCCGTCTGCACGCCCATGTTGCCGTCGCCGGCGCCGTAGACCTGGTTCACGACCACCATCGGC
>DAMAFT010000434.1:0-4557 GCA_031995805.1 Massilia sp. | reverse complement strand
TGCCCTCGACGTCGACAATGCCTTTCGCATTGTCGGCGGTGTAGTTGTCGTAGTCGCCCACGGTCGTGAAGTCGATGCGCTTGGTCGCGCCGCTCTTCGCGCCGGCCGGGTCGCCGAACTGCTTGAGCAGGATTTCTTCCATCAAGCCCTCGGCCGCGACGGCCATCTGCTGGCTGACGACCGGGTCGACGCTGGCGCGGTCGCCGCGCGTGAACGCCGCCACCATGCCCGCCAGTGCAATGCCGATGATGACGATCGCGACGATCAGTTCGACCAGCGTGACGCCCGCGCAGCGCTTGTTCCACATTTTCATTCCACATACCCGGTCGCGCCGACCACCAGGATCGTACGCACTGTCCGGCCATCCGCCATGATGGTGGCGGCGCCGTTGACCTGCGCGCCGTCGGTGCCGGTGATGGTGCCGTCCGGCCGGAACAGCAGGCGGTTCAGCGCCTTGCCGCCGCCGTCCGCCAGGCTGCTGGTGACGCTGGCGCTGCTGCTGCGGTAGTCGCCGTCGTCGACGCCCTCGAGCGCCGCATTGCAGGCCACCGAACCGGCGGCCGTTGCGATGCGCAGCGTCATCGCGTTCGCGGCGGCGTCGACGCAGACGGTGCGCCGGCGCGCGACCGCCGTCTTTTGCGCCAGGCGCAGCCCGCTCGCTACCGCATCGCCGTAGGTCAGCACCGCGCTGTCGTTGCCGCCCACCAGGCGCGGGATGCCGATCGCCGCCAGCACGCCGATCACGAGCATGACCGTGATCAGCTCGACCATGGTAAAGCCGCCCGTGCGGCTCATCGGTAGCTCTCGCGCATGTGGATGATCCGCTTGCGGTCGGTCGGGCGCAGGCCGAACACGGCGCGCGCGCGCGGGTCGGCGAGCGCGAGCGCGCAAGCCGCGTCCTCGGCGCGCAGGTAGGCGCGGTTCGCGCCCGTGGTGGCGGGGTGGGCAGCATTGCACGAGGCATCGGCGGCGCTGGTGCCGAGGTTGAGCGCCACGTCCACCGTGCGCGGGTCGGTACCGGCAGGGGGGCGCAGGACCAGCTTGCGCAGGCCGTTCGCGGGGACGACATCGCGGTCGACCGTGATCGTACCGGCCGGCGTCGAGGTGCGCGCGAAGGCGGCGGCCGGGAACGACGTATCGGTGTCCTCGATGTTGGCCAGCCAGTAGCTGCCGTCCCAGTATTCGAGATTGACGTTCATTTCCAGTGGCTGGCCGGGCACGTTGTAGCCGTTGTCGATGCGTACCCGTCCGGTGCGGATCTGTACGTTCGGTTCCTTCTTGTCCGACGGTGCCGCCGACGAGCTGGCGCCGTCGGTGTCGGTGGCGCGCAGTGCGATGACGAGGGGCGCGCGCTTGGCGGCGAACTGGAAGGTGCCGGCTTCCCAGGTGGCGACGCCTTGCTGGAAACTCTTGGCGGGTACCGTCTGCGCGTTTTTCAATTGCCCGATGGTGGCGGGAATGGCGACCGCCTTGTCGTCGAGCGCGGCCAGGTCGACGTCGCGCGCGGCGCCGCCGTTCTCGTAGTTGACGGTGGGCGAGTTGAGCAGGTTCATGGCCGTCAGCTTGAGCTTGATCGCCGGCTCGCCGGAATAATACTGGTTGATGCCGCCCGCCGCGCGCGCCTTGCGCGTCCAGGCGGAGTCGGCCTCGACCTGGAAATAGGCAGGCACGAAGCCGCCGCTGGCGCCCGTGCAGGCCGAGGTGCCGCCCGTATTCGTATTGCCGGTCGGCCGGTAGGTGGTCCCGAGATAGCCGCCGGCGAGGGCCGCCTGGAGGTCGAAGGAGCCCACCTCCTTCATGATGGGCATGGGTACGCTATTGCCGGCGTTCGGCGCGAAGGTCTGGACGCCGCCCGCAACGCTCGACGGCGCCGACGGCAGCAGCACGTCGTTCTTGCTGCCGATGCACATGGTCGATGCCAGCTGGACCAGTACCCGCGCCGTTTCCTTGCCAAAGTTTGGCGTCACCGCGGGCGTCCTGGCGGCGTTCAGTGCCGTGACCTTGACGGAGAACGTGCTGCCGGCCTTCGGGCGCGGCTTGGCGCTTGGGGCCGGCAGGTCGGGGAATTCGATCTTGAAGGAGGCCGGCGCGGCGATCGCGAGCACGCTGCCGGTGGCGCTCGAATCGGTTTCGGCGCTGCGGGCCGTCAGGTTGAGTTGGCCGGCATCGGCATACGACAACGTGGTCGACGCCTTGCCCTGGGCGTCGAAGTCGAGGCTCAGCGTCGACGCTGCGCCGGCGCCCGTCGACACGCCGCCGACGACGACCGGCAGCGTACCCGTCTGCGGATTGTTGTAGGCGAACGAGAAGGCCACCTTGCGCTTCACGCTCTTGAACAGCGGGACGCAGGCCTGGGTTTGCGCGCTGTACACCAGCGCATTGACATCCAGCGCCACGCGGCCGCTTTCGTCGCTCGCGAAGAAGGCGTTCGTGCCGGCATTGACCTTCAGGGCCAGCGCCGCATCGGTGACGTTCACGGTGCAATTGGACGCCGCGCCGTTGGTGCCGTTGAGCCGGCAGCTCGCGCCTGCGGCGCCGCCGGTATCCTTGGTGAGGCTCAGGGTGACGCTGCCGGGCTTCATCTGCACGGTAGAGGTCAGCGTGCCGCTGGCGCCGATATCGAAGCGCTGGTTGTTCGGTTGCAGGTAGACCGCGGTGCCGCCGGAATAGGGCGTCGAGCAGTCGCCGTTGGCGCAGGCCGTCACGGTGACGCTGGACGGCGAACACACGCTGGCCGTCTGGTCGTGGCTGATCAGGAAATGATCGATCGCCTGGGGCTGCGTCTTGCCCGTGCAATACGGCCCCTGGTCGTTGTTCTTGATCTTCCGCACCGGCCAGCCGCTGTTGTTGGTCACGCAATCGCATTTGCCGGGCGTGGAGCCGTTGGCGCAGATGATGGTGTCGGCGACGCGGTCGTTCCACTGCAGCGTCGCGTGCGTGACGGTCGCGTTGCCGTTGATGATGGCGTCCGTGTCGTACATCGTCAGCTCGCCGGTGGTGACGTTGCCGTTGATGATGACGGCGTGGCCCAGCTTGAGCGACGTGGTGGCCTCGATGTCGCCGGTGACGACGCCGCTGCTCGACTGCACCTCGACCTCCGGCGCCTTGATGTTGCCCTTTACCGTGCAGGCCGAACAGAGCGTGAACCGGGTGCCGGTGACGTCGCCGGTAATGTTCACCGTCGAGTTGGTGGTGATGATGCCGCCGCTGACGGGTCCGACGATCGTCGTGTTCGACGCGATCGCGATGTCGCCCTTGCTGGGGCTGTTGATGGTGCCCGTCACCTTCGCCTGCGAGCCGGTGCCGAGCATCATGCTGGCGGCCGTGATGTTGGCCACGATCGTCTGGTTCTGGGCGCCGAACGAAAACTTACCGCCGGCAATGAAGTTGGCGCCATTGACCTGCAGTAGCGACGGGTTGATGTTGCCGATGTCGAGGTTGCCGCTGATCTTCAGCGTCGCCCCGCCCGTCATCGACAACCCGTGGTTGTAGCCGAAGTTGACGTCCCCACTGGCCTGCACCGTATAGCCGCCGCCGATGACGACCTTGTCGTCCCAGTTCGGCAGCGGCAGCGCCGGGCAGGTGTAGACGGTGCCGTTGCGCGTGCAACCGTCGACGTTGCCGCCGGCGAACGTATAGGTGACGCCCGCCCGCGCAGGGACGAGGGCGGCCAGCAGCAGGAAGAACAGCAGGCTAAGCAGGGGACGCAGCGGCATGGTGTTCGCGGGCGTGACGGATGGATGAACGGCATTATATCTTGTTGCTGGTAATTATTGCGCTAAAACAAGAGCTACTTGTTGTCACCGGCATGGCGCGCGTGGCCGCGCGCCGGGTCGAGCGGGTAGAATGCGGCGCAGGAGGAGATACCCACGATGACGAGGCAGGCGGAAGGGCAGGCGCCGGCAGGCGCGGACGGGGCGGCGGCCAGGCCCCAGGACGGCGCGCGCGGCCGCAACCTGCCCGAGCTGATCATCGCCACCTTCCTGGACCTGACGCGCACGCGCCATCCGAACGCGATCACCTTCCGCGACATCGCGGCCGCCGCCGGCATCTCGCACATGGCGCCGTACCGCCATTTCAAGTCCAAGCAGGAGATGCTGAACCGGATCGCCGACATCGGCTTCGGCATGCTGGCCGCCGCGCTGGACGCGGTGGCGGCGCAGCATCCGAAGGAGCCGCGGCGCCAGATCGTCGCCGCCTGCACCTGCTACTACCGCTTCGCGGCCGACCACCCGGCCTATGCCCAGATGATGTTCGGCACCAGCCGCGAGCTGTGGGACAAGGCCGAGCCGTTGCCGTCGCTGGAGCGCACGCGCGCGATCCTGCTGCGCATCGTCCATGCCTGCCAGCTGTCCGGCGACGTGCCGCGCGGGATCGACGAAAAGAAGTTGCTGGGCCTGCTGTGGGCCCACGTCCACGGCTTCACGCTGCTGGCCGCCAACCGCATGCTGACCGAAGCCGATTCCGGGGCGCCCGAGGCGTTCATCGAGGCCGGCGTCAGGGTGATCCTGGCGGGCCTCGGCGAGTTGCCGAACGGTTGAACGGGCGGGTCAGCCG
>DAMAFT010000433.1:0-4558 GCA_031995805.1 Massilia sp. | reverse complement strand
TGATGTTCGTGCTGGCGCGCGTGCTGAACCGCCATGCCGGCGGCAGCGACGTGCTCTGGCAGCACGAACGCAAGCGCGGCTGATGGCGGGCACGGGCAGCGCCGCCGTCGACGTCCGCTTCCATCGCGGCGGGCGCGGCTGGCCGTCGAACCCGTTCCTGTTCCAGGGACCGGGCCAGGTCGAGCTCGAGCCCGACTTCGTCGTCCTGCGCGGCAGCCGCCATCGCTCGTTCCGCTTCCCGCAGCGCGCCGAGCACCGCCTGCGCAAGGTCGACATCGTGAATGCGCGCGCGGAAGGGCCGGACGTGCTGTTCGACGTCGTCGAGGTCGACGGCAGCCGCGAGGTCGGTTTCATCGCCGCCGACGCGGCGGCGGCCAAGGCCATCGTGGCCGCCCTGCCCGCACGCTGGACGCCGGCGTTCGAAACGGCCTACGGCGAGCGCGAAGCCTTCCACGACCGCATCGACTACTGGAGTCCGTCGACGCCCGTCATCTGGCTGCTGCTGGCCGCGAACGTCGGCATCTTCGCGCTGATGTGGCTGCAGCTGCATTCCTCGGCCGCCGCCGACCTGCGCACGGCCATCGGCCGGGGCAGCCGCGCCGACGCCGTCGCGCACGCCATCCAGCTGGTCGAGTGGGGGTCGAACACGGGCCGCCGCACCCTGAACGGCGAATGGTGGCGCCTGTTCACGTCGATGTTCCTGCACGGCAGCCTGCTGCACCTGGCCTTCAATATGTTCGCGCTGTGGCAGGTCGGCTGCCTGGTCGAGCGCATCTTCGGCAGCGCGCGCTTCGCCGCCCTGTACCTGGCCGCCGGCGTGTGCGGCAGCATCGCCAGCGTGCTGTGGAACCCGCAGGTGAACAGCGTGGGCGCCTCCGGCGCCGTGTTCGGCATCATCGGCGGCCTGCTGGCCTTCATCCGCCGCCCGGACAGCGGCGTGCCGCCCACGGTGGTGGCGGACCTGCGCGGCTCGATCCTGCCCTTCCTGCTGTTCAACCTGTCGGCGGGCTTCCTGTACCCGCACACCGACAACGCGGCGCACCTGGGGGGCCTGGCCGGCGGCTGGCTGGCCGGCCACCTGCTGGCGCGCTCGCTGCACGTGCCTGCGCAGGACAAGCGCTGACGCGCGCGCGGCCGCCGCGCGGCCGCCGCACGCCGCGGCGTCAGTTGTTGACGACCAGGCGCGCGCCCTTGATGCCGAAGCGCTCGCGGATCGACTTGCCGATGCCGTTCGCGTCCAGCCCCACGGACGCCAGCAGCAGGCCCGGGTCGCCATGGTCGATGAAGCGGTCCGGCAGGCCCAGGATCAGCAGCGGCCTGGCGATGCCTTCGGCGGCCAGCGCCTCGGCCACGGCCGAACCGGCGCCGCCCATCGTGCAGCCCTCTTCCACCGTCACCAGGTAGTCGTGCTCCTGCGCCAGGCGCTTGACCAGTTCGACGTCGAGCGGCTTCACGAAGCGCATATTGGCCACGGTTGCATCGAGTTCGTCGCCCGCCTTCAGGCTCGGCGCCACCATCGAGCCGAAGGCCAGGATCGCGACGCCCTTGCCGGTGCGGCGCACCTCGCCCTTGCCGATCTCGATCGAGCTCAAGGCCTCGGCGATCTGGGCGCCGACGCCGGCGCCGCGCGGATAGCGCACCGCGGCCGGGCCGGGATAGTGGTAGGCGGTGGTCAGCATCTGGCGGCACTCGTTCTCGTCCGACGCGGCCATCACGACCATGTTCGGGATGCAGCGCAGGTAGGCCAGGTCGTAGTTGCCGGCGTGGGTCGCGCCGTCGGCGCCCACCAGGCCCGCGCGGTCCAGCGCGAACGTCACGTCCAGGTTCTGCAGCGCCACGTCGTGGATCAGCTGGTCGTAGGCGCGCTGCAGGAAGGTCGAATAGATCGCGACCACCGGCTTGAGGCCCTCGGTGGCGATGCCGGCGCCGAAGGTCACCGAATGCTGCTCGGCGATGCCCACGTCGAAGTAGCGCTGCGGGTACTCCTGGTGGAAGCGCACCATGCCCGAGCCTTCGCGCATGGCCGGCGTGATGCCGACCAGGCGTTTATCGGCGGCGGCCATGTCGCACAACCAGTTGCCGAATACCTCGGTATACGTGATCTTGCCCGGCGCGGTGGACGGCTTGATGCCCTCGAGGTGGTTGAACTTGCCGGTCCCGTGGTACAGGATCGGCTCGGCCTCGGCCAGCTTGTAGCCCTGGCCCTTCTTGGTCACCACGTGCAGGAATTGCGGGCCCTTGAGCTTCTTGATGTTTTCCAGCGTCGGGATCAGCGAATCGAGGTCGTGGCCGTCGATCGGGCCGATGTAGTTGAAGCCGAATTCCTCGAACATCGTGGCCGGGACCACCATGCCCTTGGCGTGTTCTTCCAGCTTCTTGGCCAGTTCCAGCACGGGGCCGGGCAGCACCGACTTGCCGACGTTCTTGGCGGCCGCGTAGAACTGGCCCGACATCAGGCGCGCCAGGTAGCGGTTCAGCGCGCCCACCGGCGGGGAAATGGACATGTCGTTGTCGTTCAGGACCACGAGCAGGTCGCAATCGTCCTCGACGCCGGCATTGTTCAATGCCTCGAAGGCCATGCCCGCGGTCATCGAGCCGTCGCCGATCACGGCGATCGCCTTGCGCTTCTCGCCCTTGATCCTGGCCGCCTGGGCCATGCCCAGCGCCGCCGAGATCGAGGTCGACGAGTGTGCGGTGCCGAAGGTGTCGTAGGGGCTCTCGTCGCGCTTGGGGAAGCCGGACAGGCCGTCCAGCTGGCGCAGCGTCGGCATGCGGGCGCGCCGGCCGGTGAGGATCTTGTGCGAATAGGTCTGGTGGCCGACGTCCCAGACGATGCGGTCGTGCGGCGTGTCGAACACGTAGTGCAGCGCGATCGTCAGCTCGACGGTGCCGAGGTTGGACGACAGGTGGCCGCCGGTCTTGGACACGGAATCGAGCAGGAACTGGCGCAGTTCCTGCGCCAGCGGGGTCAGTTGGGTACGCGGCAGCTTGCGCAGGTCGGCCGGTTCGTTGATGGTTTCTAGCAGTTTCATTTATGCCTTCCGCTGCACGATCAGGTCCGCGAGTTCGCGCAGCCGCAGTGCTTGTTCTCCGAACGGCGCCAGCGCCTCGTGCGCCTGCAGCCGCAGTTTTTCCGCCAGTGCCTTCGACGGTTCCAGCCCCAGGATCGACACGTAGGTCGGCTTGTTGGCCGCCGCATCCTTGCCCGCCGTCTTGCCCAGCGTGGCCGAATCCTCGGTCGCGTCGAGCACGTCGTCGACCACCTGGAACGCCAGGCCGATCGCCTTCGCATAGGCGTCCAGCGCCTCGAGCTGGTGCGGCGCGAGGTCGCCGCCGGCGAGCGCGCCGAGCAGCACCGACACGCGCAGCATGGCGCCGGTCTTCAGCTGGTGCATGCGCTCCAGCTGTTCCAGGCCGAGGGCGATGCCGACGCTGTCCAGGTCGATCGCCTGGCCGCCGCACATGCCGCCCGATCCGGCCGCCTCGGCCAGCAGGCGCAGCATGCTTACCAGGCGCGCCGGCGGCACGTCGGTGCTGCCCGCCAGCACGGCGAAGGCCTGGGCCTGCAGCGCGTCGCCGACCAGCAGCGCGGTCGCTTCGTCGTAGGCCACGTGCACCGTCGGCTTGCCGCGGCGCAGGTCGTCGTCGTCCATGCACGGCATGTCGTCGTGCACGAGGGAATACACATGGATCATCTCGACGGCGCAAGCGGCGCGCGCCAGCGCGTCGGCGCCGGCGCCGGACAGCTCGCCGCTGGCGTGCACCAGCAGCGGCCGCACGCGCTTGCCGCCGCCCAGCGCCGTGTAGCGCATCGCCTCGTGCAGCCGGGACGGCACCTGGCTTGCGGCCGGCAGGAAGCGCTCCAGCGCGTCCTCGGTACCGGCCTGCGCGGTTTTCATCCAGTCGGCGAAGACCGCGTTCATTGGTCGCCTCCGGCGTCGACGCTGAAGGGCTTGAGCATCTCGCCTTCGAGGACCTTCACCTGCGCCTCGACTTTTTCGAGCTGGGCCGCGCAGAAGCGTACCAGTTCGGAGCCGCGCGCATACGCGGCGACGGACGCTTCCAGCGGCAACTGGCCGCCTTCCATCTGCGTGACCAGCTGGGCAAGCTCGGCCATCGCCTGTTCGAAGTTTTCCGGCGGATTCGCGGCCGGGCCGGCGCTCTCCGCGTTTGTTTTCTTTGGCATAATGATCTTGATCGATTCGGGGCCTGGCAAGGCAGGGGGCAACGGGGCGCGACTTGCCAGTCTAATCGCTTATTGTAAAACAACCTACCCGGCATGGCGGCGCAAAGCGTCCAACGAGTTGCAAGCCAGGACACATTTTATCGCAAAGCCCTCGGGGTCCCAGAAAACGATGCATTCCCTGCAACTTCCGCACATTCTCATGCCACAAGCGCGAGCGGGCCCGAGACCAGATGCGCCTTTACAGGCTATAATCTCCGGTTCTGTCTCCGAAATACCGTATTCCGCTCTTTAAAAATACTGGTTCTCGGATTCTTTCTCTTCTTTGGATGAAATCTGTTAAAGGGGGGTTGGGATGTCCGATCTGGCTACCCA
>DAMAFT010000432.1:0-4563 GCA_031995805.1 Massilia sp. | reverse complement strand
CGCATTGCCACGGCCATGCCGCTGCTCTGGGCTTTCAGGCGGGTGGCGATCTGCAGGCCGGCGGCGTCGTCCATCGACGAGTTGATGCGGTAGCCGGTCGACAGGCGGGTCATCGAGGTCGACAGGCTGTTCTGGGTCTTGGACAGCGAGGATTGGGCGGAAAGCGAGGCGGCGTTGGTGTGAAGGCTCAGCATGATATGGCTCCTGATTAACTGGATACTGTTGGGAGGTTGCGCATCTCGCGCTCTCATGAGTACAGGACGACGGTTTTTGCGTCGGCATTAAATTCCAAGTGGAAATTTTTTCGATTTTTTTTGCGGCTTGTACTTTTGCCACGAAACCGGACGTACCAGCCGGGGGCAATGCCCCGGCGGGATTGCCTTTTTATTAACTATCAAGGGCTTCCAGGTGCTCGGCCAGCAGGTCGACGAATACCCGGATCTTGCGCGCGCCGCGCCGGTTGGCCTGGTACAGGGCATACAGGCCGACGTCCATCGGCCCCGGATTGACCTGGTAGTCCTGCAGCACCCGCACCAGCCGCCCGGCCTGCAGGTCGGCGCGCACCAGCCAGTGCGCCAGCATTGCCACCCCCAGTCCGGCCAGCGCCGCCTGGCGCAGCACTTCGCCGTTGTTGGCCAGGACCACGCTGTCGATCGGGATGTCCTCGACCGGCAGCTCGTCCGGGGCGACGCCGTCGATGCCGCCGGCGCGGCGCAGGCGCCAGGTGCGGCGGTTGTCGGCGAAGGCGAACTGCAGGCAGTCGTGGCCGGCCAGGTCGGCCGGATGGCGCGGTTCGCCGCGCGCGGCCAGGTAGCCGGGGCTGGCCACCAGCAGGCGCTCGTGGCCGGCCAGGCGGCGCGCCACCAGGTTCGCCTGCGGATCGAGCCCGCCGATGCGGATCGCCACGTCGATCGATTCGTCGATCAGGTTGACGGCCGTGTCGGACAGGCGCAGGTCGAGCGCCAGGCCCGGATGGCGCGCGCGCAGTTCGGGCAGGATCGGCGCGACGTGCATGGCGGCGAAGGTGACCGGCGCGGCCACGCGCAGCACGCCGCGCAGGCCGGCCCCGGCGCCCTCGTCGGCGACGGCGTCGTCGGCGGCGTCGAGCTGCTCGAGGATGCGCTGGGCGTCCTCGTAGTAGGCGCGGCCCTGGTCGGTCAGGGTCACGCTGCGCGTGGAGCGGTTCAGCAGCACCGCGCCCAGCCGGCTTTCGAGGGCGTCGACCATGCGTGTGACCGACGACGTCGCCAGGCCGAGCCGGCGCGCGGCGGGCGAAAAGCCGCCGCAGGCGGCGACGGTGCAGAAAGTCTTGAGTTCGGCGAACCTGTCCATCGTATCTTTGCTTGGCGCGCAACGGTGTTGTCGGTAATGGATGGATTATCGCCCAGCCCGGGCACGGATAGAGTGGAACCCATCTTCTTGCATGGAGTTCCACATGACCAGCCTGTTCGACCCCATCCGCCTCGGCGACCTCGTCCTCCCCAACCGCATCGCCATGGCGCCCGTGACGCGCTCGCGCTCGGGCCGCGACGGCGTGCCGACCGCCGACAACGCCCTGTATTATGCCCAGCGCGCCGGCGCCGGCCTGATCGTCAGCGAGGCGACCAACGTCTCGCCGAATTCCGCCGCCTTCGAGCTGGCGCCCGGCCTGTACGGCCCGGCCCAGACCAACGGCTGGCGCCGCACGATGGACGCGGTGCACACCGCGGGCGGCCGCCTGTTCGCCCAGTTGTGGCACAGCGGCCGGGTCAGCTCCTACGCGCTGCTGGACGGACGCGAGCCGCTGGCCCCGTCCGCCGTCAACGACGACCTGCACCTGCTGCAGGCCTACGGGGCGCTGGGCAACGGCTTCTACACCCGCATCGCGGCCTCGCCGGCGCGCGCCATGAGCACCGACGAGGTGCACCGCGCGATCGAGGAATTCCGCATCGGCGCGCGCAACGCCGTGCGCGCCGGCATCGACGGCGTCGAGATCCACGCCGGCAACGGCTACCTGCCGCACCAGTTCCTGTCGCCGCACGTGAACCGCCGCGACGACGAATTCGGCGGCAGCCTGGCCAGGCGCGCGCGCTTCCTGGAACTGGTGCTGCAGGCCGTGGCCGACGAGATGCCGGCCGGGCGCATCGGCGTGCGCATCTCGCCGTTCGCCGGCTACAACAACGCGGTCGATCCGCATACCGAGGACACCTATGCCTACGTGGCGCGCCTGCTGAGCGCCGCCGGCGTCGCCTACATCCACGCGGCCGACACCAACGCCTGGGGCGGGGCGCCCGACATGCAGCGCATCCTGGCGATCCTGCGTCCGAACTTCGGCGGCGCCATCATCGCCAACGGCGGCCTCGATCCGGCCTCCGGCGAGGCGCTGCTGGCGTCCGGCATGGCCGACATGGTCTCGTTCGGGCGCAGCTTCATCGCCAATCCCGACCTGGTCGAGCGCATCCGCCGCGGCGGCCCGTACAACGCCCCGGACCCGTTCTCGTTCTACGGCGGCGGCGCGCGCGGCTACCTCGACTACCCCGAACTGGCCACCGCCATATAAAGAGCGCGAAAGGAGCCCGCATGCGACTCACCTTCCGCCAGAAACTGTGGCTGCCCCTGGCCGCGAGCCTGGCCTGCCTGTGCGCCGTCTCGCTGTTCTACGTGCTGCAGGCGCGCCAGCTGCGCTTCGACGAGCGCCGCGCCGACATCGCCGACGTCGGCAAGTCGGCCCTGTCCATCGTGCAGGGATTCGCCGCCGACGCCGCGGCCGGGCGCCTCAGCGACGCCGAGGCCCGGCGCCGCGCCCTGGACGTGCTGAACGACATGCGCTACGGCGAGGACGGCTACGTGGCGGTCCTCGGCCTGGATGCGCGCGCCATCCAGAACCCGGGCAACCCGGCCATCGACGGCAGGGACATGAGCGGCTTCCGCGATCCGGACGGCGTCTACGTGTTCCGCGAGATCGCCAAGGTGGCGCGCTCCAGCCGCGGCGAAGGCGTGCTGTCCTACCTGTGGCTGCGCCCGGGCCGCACGGCACCCTCGACCAAGCTGGCCCATGTCAGCGGCTACCGGCCCTGGGGCTGGGCGCTGGTGACCGGCGTCTACGTGGACGACATCGACGCCGCGTTCCGGGCCTCGCTCGGGACCGCGGCCCTGATCTCCGGCGCCGCCGCCGCGCTGCTGGCGGCCATGATCTGGGCCGTCAGCCATGCCCTGGAGCGCACGCTGGGCGGCAGCCCCGAATACGCGGCCGAGGTGGCGCTGCGCATCGCCGCGCGCGACCTCGGCACCGAAGTGCGCGTGGCCGGCGCCGGTCCCGCCAGCCTGCTGTCCGCGATGAAGACCATGCAGGACAACCTGGCCGGCATGATCGGCGCGATCCGCGCCAGCGCCGAGACCATCGCGACGGCGTCGGCCCAGATCGCGACGGGCAACCTGGACCTGTCCGGACGCACCGAGGCGCAGGCCGGCTCGCTCGAGGAAACGGCGGCGTCGATGGAGCAGCTGACCCAGGCCGTCGGCCACAACGCCGAGAACGCGGGCCGCGCCGATGCGCTGGCCGCGCAGGCCTGCGCCACCGCGCGGCGTGGCGGCGGGACGGTGGGCGAGGTGGTCGACACGATGGCCGCGATCCATGCGAGCGCCGGACGCATCGAGGCCATCATCGGCGTCATCGAGGGCATCGCGTTCCAGACCAACATCCTGGCGCTGAACGCCGCGGTGGAAGCGGCGCGCGCCGGCGAGCAGGGACGCGGCTTCGCCGTGGTGGCGGCGGAAGTGCGCGGCCTGGCCCAGCGCAGCGCGGCCGCCGCGCGCGAGATCAAGGACCTGATCGACGACAGCGTGCGCGGCGTGCGCGACGGCACCCGCCTGGCCGGCCAGGCCGGCGCCGCGATGCAGGACGTGGTCGCCAGCGTCGAGCGCGTCGGCGCCGTCATCGCGGAGATCAGCGCCGCCTCCAGCGAGCAGCGCACCGGCATCGGCCACGTCAACGTGGCGATCGGCGAGATGGACGCGGTGACCCAGCAGAACGCCGCCCTGGTCGAGCAGGCCGCCGCGGCCGCCGGCAGCCTGCGCGACCAGGCGGCGACATTGTCGGGGATGGTCGGGGCGTTCCGGTTGTCGGCGCGGCCGGCCCTGGCGTCCTAGCGGAACCCCATCGGCGTCCGCGCGCCCGGCGCCGCCACCACCAGGTCCTGGTCGTCCAGCGTCAGGGCGGCGCCGTCCGACACGGCGCGCAGGGCGGCGCGCCCGAACGCTTCCTGCAGGCCGATGCGCACGTCGCGCACCGAGCACGCGGCCAGGCGCGCGTGCCAGGCCGGCGGCAGGCGGCGCGGCGCCTGCGGCAGGCCGGCCCCCAGTTCCACCAGCATCGATTCGGCGATCGCCAGCAGGTCGGCGCCGCTCGGCGGCGCGATCTCGAATACCTTGAAGCGGCTCAGCAGGGGCGCCGGGATGGCGGCGGTGTCGTTGGCCGTCGCCAGCCACACGACCTGGCTGGCGTCGACCGGGAAGCCGGCATACTCGTCGCGGAAGGCGCGCGCGCTGCGCGGCTCGAGCAGCGTGTACAACGCACCCAGGGGA
>DAMAFT010000431.1:0-4571 GCA_031995805.1 Massilia sp. | reverse complement strand
GAACGGCCAGTTCCTGGCGATCAACCCGGGCATGGCCAGCGGTACGCTGCCGGGCCTGGTGACCACCGATCCGGCCTTCGGCCTGCCGGCGATCTGGATCGATGCCGGCCTGAAGGACGAGGCGCAGAGCATGGGCTATACCGTCGTCGACGCCGGCACCGTGATCGCCACCCACCTGAACCACCTGATCACGACGCACGCCGCCGAACTGCTGGGCCGCATGGAAGTGCAGGCGCTGCTGGACCACCTGGGCAAGGAATCGCCGAAGCTGGTCGAGGACCTGGTGCCGAAGGTCGTGTCGCTGTCGACGCTGCAGAAAGTGCTGCAGAACCTGCTGAACGAAGGCGTGCACATCCGCGACATGCGCACCGTCATCGAGACGCTGTCGGAGCACGGCGCGAGCACGCAGGATGCGAACGACCTGACGACCCTGGTGCGCATCGCGCTGGGCCGCGCCATCGTCCAGCAACTGTTCCCGGGAACCAACGAGCTGTCCGTGATGACACTGGACAACCGTCTCGAGCGCCTGCTGGTGCAGGCGCTGGGCGCGGGCGGCGACGGCACCGGCATCGAGCCGGGCCTGGCCGACACCATCGTCCAGCAGGCCGCCAACGCGACCCAGCAGCAGGAAGCGATGGGCCTGACGCCGGTGCTGCTGGTGCCGGGACCGCTGCGCACGCTGCTGTCGCGCTTCCTGCGCCGCGCGCTGCCGCAACTCAAGGTGCTGTCGCACTCGGAGATTCCGGAAACCAAGACGATCCGGGTGACGAGCCTGGTGGGGGCTTGAGGATAGGGAGATGATGGCGGGCACCCCGTACCCGCCATCAGGCCGCTAGGCGCTACGGTTCAGGATGGCCGCCGGCCTACCCACCATCCTTCGAACCAGATGGCCATGTGGAACAGCAGTCCGCTCACGAACAGGAAGTCCGCCGTGCGTCCGGTACGCAGCGCGGCCGCGATGACGCCGGCGACGAGGAGGGCAGTGCGCAGGCCGGGAATACTGCGGTCCAGCGCTCCACAGCAATGCGCCAGCAGGGCGATTGGCCCCGGCATGCCGGATTGGTGCTTTGGAAACCTCATTTTCATGTGCCGGCCTTTCGCTGTGACCATGGGGCGGTGTGTCTGTACGTTCAGTATGCCCGCAACCCATGATGGTTACAATTGGAAAGAATCTATCAACGCAATTAGTTTCCCGTCATCGTAGGCATTTGTTAACAGAATACACTGTTATATTGCCTTATTTCTAATATTTCTTGTCCGATTGTGGCATGCCTCCTGCCGGAGGGGCGCACGTCTCTCCGCGTCATCCACCGTCGGCGGTGAATTGGGCGGATTTCCCCCGCCTTTTCCCCCGATCGTTTCCTGCTGGCATCGTCAATAATCCTATCCGTGAAGGGGCGCTTGCGTCCGTCGAACAGATTGATAGCGATCAAAACGAGCCAGCGAAAGCGGAGAACAAGATGAACGTGAAGAAATTTACAGCGCCCACATCCCGTGAAGCCCTGCGCAAGGTGCGCGAGGCCCTCGGCCCGGACGCGGTCATCCTGTCGAACCGCCCGGTCGACGGCGTCGTCGAGATCCTGGCGCTGGACAACGACGACGTCGCCTCGCTGTCCGCGCCCGCCCCGGAATCGGAAATGGCCGCGCCGCGCCCCAGCCTGAACGTGCGCGCCGACGATTTCGCCGCGCCGGCGCCGGCTCCGGCGGCGCGCCCGTTCGCGCAGGAACCGGCCCCGCGCCAGTTCGCCGAACCGGCCGCGCGCGTGCCGCTGAACCAGCTGTACGGCATCGACGACGACCTGTCCGTGCCTGCCGCCGCCCCGGCCCCGCAGACCTACGCCAACCGCCGCGCCCCGCAGGCGGAAGCGCCGGCCTTCGACATGAGCGCGATGACCGCGATGATGTCGGCCGCGATCGCCCAGGCCAGGGAATCGGCCGCCAGCGCCGCCGCCGCCGAGATGAGCGGCATGATGAATGAAATGCGCGCCATGCGCGGCATGATGGAAACCCAGCTGGCCGAACTGTCCTGGGGCAATACCCAGCAGCGCGAGCCGCAGAAGGCCGCCGTGCTGCGCGAGCTGCTGGCCGCCGGTTTCTCGGCCAGCCTGTCGCGCTACCTGATCGACAAGCTGCCGGCCGGCAAGGACGCCGCCGAAGCCATGCGCTGGGTCAAGACCGTGCTGGCGCGTAACCTGACCACCATCGCCGACGAAGACGCGATCCTCGACCGCGGCGGCGTGTTCGCCCTGGTCGGCCCGACCGGCGTCGGCAAGACCACCACTACCGCCAAGCTGGCCGCGCGCTGCGTGATGCGCCACGGCGCGGAAAAGCTGGCGCTGATCACCACCGACGCCTACCGTATCGGCGGCCACGAGCAGCTGCGCATCTACGGCAAGATCCTGGGCGTGATGGTGCACTCGGTGAAGGACGAGGCCGACCTGCGCATCGCCTTGAAAGAACTGCGCAACAAGCACACGGTGCTGATCGATACCATCGGCATGTCGCAGCGCGACCAGATGGTCACCGAGCAGGTCGCCATGCTGACGAATTCCGGCGCGAACGTGCAGCGCCTGCTGTGCATGAACGCCACCGCCACCAACGAGACCCTGAACGAAGTCGTGCGCTCCTACCAGGGCAGCGGCCTGGCCGGCTGCATCATGACCAAGCTGGACGAGGCCGCGTCGATCGGCGGCGTGCTCGACGTGATGATCCGCCAGAAGCTGAACCTGTACTACGTCTCGAACGGCCAGCGCGTGCCGGAAGACCTGCACATGGCCGACCGCGCCATGCTGGTCGACCGCGCCTTCCGCAACAAGCGCGACGCCGCCGCCCAGATCCAGGACGCCGACCTGCCGCTCATGATGTCCGGCCTGGGTAACCTGAACAACGACCGTTCGCTGCGCGAGGTGCATGTTGGCTAGTTTCGACTTCGACCAGGCCGAAGGCCTGCGCCGCATGCTGGCGGGGCCCAAGCCGCGCATCGTGACCTTTCTTTCCGCCACCGCCTCCGACGACAAGGGCGCCATGCTGGTCAACCTGGGCGCCTCGCTGGTCCAGTCCGGCAACGACGTGGTGATCGTCGACGCCTGCCGGCGCGACTACGGCGTCGCGCGGCGCCTGGGCGTCGACCGCGGCGGCAGCCTGCTGCAGGTGGCGCGCCAGGAGTGCGCGCTGAACCAGGTGGTGCACCAGGTGCCGCAGGGCTTCTCGGTCGTGTCGATGGCGCACGACGGCCGCATGCCCATGAACGGCGACGACGCGCGCCGCCTGGCCAACGCCTTCGACGTGCTGGTCAAGCAGTCGGCCGGCAGCATCGTGATCGTCGACGGCGAATTCGCCGACGACGACGGTTTTCCGATCCCGCTGATGGATTCTTCCGAGATCGTCGTGCAGGTCTCGACCAGCGCCACCTCGATCACCAATGCATACGCACTGGTCAAGCGCCTGGCACAGCACCTGGGCCGCCGTCCCTTCGGTATCCTGGTCACCGGCGCGACCGAAGCCGAAGCCAAGGTGGTATACGATAATATGTCATCTGCGGCAACTCGTTACCTCGCGGTAACGCTGAGCTCGATGGGCTCGGTACCGGCGGACGAATACCTGCACCGCGCTGCGCGCCTGGGGCGCGCCGTGGTGGATGCGTTCCCGCTGGCCGGGGCGTCGGTGGCGTTCCGCCGCCTGGCCGGGCGCTTCGCCGGCGCCGGCATGCAGCAGGGCAGGGCTGCCTGAGGGAATCCTCGGGCGGCGTCGATTCAACGGATTTACGGGAACCATGTACACGGCTAAAGGGACAGCGGACAAGAATTCTTTACTGACGGTGCACATGCCGTTGGTGAAGCGTCTCGCCCACCACATGAAGGCCAAGCTTCCGCCGTCCGTCGAAGTCGACGACCTGATCCAGGCCGGCATGATGGGCCTGCTCGACGCGATCAACCGCTACGAGGAAAACCAGGGCGCCCAGTTCGAGACCTATGCCGTGCTGCGCATCCGCGGCGCCATGCTCGACGAGCTGCGCAACAGCGACTGGATGCCGCGCTCGACGCGCTCGAACATGCGCAAGGTCGAGCAGGCCATGGCCACGCTGCAGCAGCAGCTGGGCCGTCCGCCCAGCGAGTCCGAGGTGGCCAAGTCCCTCAAGCTGTCGCTGGCCGACTACCAGGAAATGCTGGGCGAGTCGGGCGGCCACCAACTGGTCTACTACGAGGATTTCCACGACGATGCCGAAGGCAACGACAGCTTCCTCGACCGCTACGCCGTGGACGACGACGATCCGCTGAAAAGCCTGCTCGACACCGACTTCCGCCAGACCGTCATCGACGCCATCGACGCGCTGCCGCCGCGCGAGAAGATGCTGATGGGCCTGTACTACGAGGAAGAGCTGAACCTCAAGGAAATCGGCGCCGTCATGGGCGTGTCCGAGTCGCGCGTCTCGCAGCTGCACACCCAGGCCGTGGCGCGCCTGCGCGCCTACCTGAAGGAGCGTGCGTGGACCTGACCAGCCTGCTGGGTCTCGCGCTGGCGCTGGCCGGCATCTTCGTCGGGCACACGCTCGACGGCGGCAAGTTGTCTTC
>DAMAFT010000430.1:0-4572 GCA_031995805.1 Massilia sp. | reverse complement strand
CGGCTTGCTGTATTGCACGCGTACCAGGTATTCCTTCTCGATCGACGTGTCCTGGCCGATCAGCTGCTTGGCGATGCGGCCGTCCTGGGTCAGCACCAGCAGGCCGGTGGAATCGATGTCCAGGCGCCCGGCCGGCACCAGCGAGCGCAGCTGGGTCGGATGGAACAGTTCCGGCGACGGATCGTCGGGCCAGCGGTTTTCCGGCTTGACCAGCACGACGGCCGGCTTGTAGCCATCCTCGGCCTGGCCGCTGACGTAGCCGACCGGCTTGTGGATCAGGACGGTCACGCGCTTGGACTGCTCGGCCGCGGCCTGGCGCTCGACGGTGATCTTCTGGTGCGGCAGCACCTTGCTGCCCAGTTCCGCGACGACCTTGCCGTCCACGCGGACCCAGCCGCGAGCGATCCATTCGTCGGCTTCGCGGCGGGAGGAGAGGCCCAGTTCGGACATGCGTTTGGAGAGGCGTACGGGTTCGGTCATGGTGATTTTCAATAAGACTACAAGACACCGTCGTTCCCGCGGAGGCGGAAGCGCTGCATGGGTCCCCGCCTGCGCGGGGACGACGGTTCGGGAAAGGTGATGGGTTAAATCTTCAATGCATCCAGCAACTCGGTCTCCAGCTGCACCTGCACCCGCTGCTGTGCCAGCGCCGCCCCGTCGATCAGGAACACGTCCTCGACGCGTTCGCCCAATGTCATGACCTTGGCGGTATGCAGGTTGATGCGGTAGCGCGCCAGCACGCTGGCGATCGCGTACAGCAGGCCGTTGCGGTCGTTGGCGGCGATCGACAGCAGCCAGAACTGGCCGCGCTCGTCCGGGCGCAGGTCCACCGTCGGGGTGACGGGGAAGTTGCGCGACATGCGCGACAGGCGCGCCCGCAGCGGCGGGCACAGGGGCTCCTGGCGCGTCAGCACCTCGCACAGCTCGTGCTCGATCAGGTTGATGATGTCGCGGTAGTTGCCGGAGAAATTCTCGTCCGTGATCAGGAAGGTGTCGAGCGCATAGCCGTCGCGCGTCGTGTGGATCTTGGCGTCCAGGATGGAAAAGTTCTTGCGGTCGAAGTAGCTGCAGATGCGCGCGAACAGGTCGGGCTGGTCCTTGACGTAGACCGCCACCTGCAGGCCTTCGCCGATCGGCGCCAGGCGCGCCTTGACAACCGGCTTGTCGCTGTCGACCTTGTCGACCAGCGCGCGCGTCTGCCAGGCGATGTCGGAGGCGTCGTGGCGCAGGAAGTAGGCCACGTCGAGCTGCTTCCACAGCGCTTCGTGGGCGTTGGCGTCCAGGCCGAACAGGCGCAGGGTGGCCAGCGCTTCCTTCTGGCGCGTGCGTAGCTCGCGGTCGGCCGAATGCGGCTCGCCGCCCAGCACGCGCAGCGTGACCTTGTACAGGTCTTCCAGCAGCTTGGCCTTCCAGGCGTTCCACACCTTGGGGCTGGTGCCGCGGATGTCGGCCACGGTCAGCAGGTACAGCGCGGTCAGATGGCGCTCGTCCCCGACCACGGCGGCGAAGGCCTGGATCACGTCGGGGTCGGACAAGTCCTGCTTCTGCGCCACCGTCGACATGGTCAGGTGCTGCTCGACCAGGAACACCACCAGCTCGGTATCTTCTTCATTGATGCCGTGGTCGCGGCAGAACGCGCGCGCGTCATCCATGCCGAGCTTGGAGTGGTCGCCGCCGCGGCCCTTGGCGATGTCGTGGAACAGGGCCGCCACGTACAGCAGCCAGCGGTCGTGGAAGTCGGCGATCAGCTGGCTGCAGAACGGATATTCGTGCGCGTGTTCCGGCATCGTGAAGCGGCGCAGGTTGCGGATCACCATCATGATGTGCTGGTCCACGGTGTACACGTGGAACAGGTCATGCTGCATCTGGCCGACGATCTTGCGGAAGGCCGGCAGGTAGCGGCCCAGGATGCCGAATTCGTTCATGCGGCGCAGCGCATGCACCAGGCCGCGCGGCGCCTGCAGCACACGCAGGAACAGCGCCTTGTTCGCCGGGTCGGCGCGGAAAGCCTCGTCGATCAGCGTGCGCGCATGCCACAGGGCGCGCGTGGCGCGCGCGCTCAATCCCTTGAGTTCGCGGCGCTCGGTCATCGCCACGAACAGCTCGAGGATGGCGGACGGGTGCTTTTCGAAGGTGTCGTCGGCCACCACGTCGATCAGGCTGCCCACCTGGGTGAAGTGGGCGCTGATCGGGAAGGCCACCGCCGGCTGCGGGAACAGCTGGGCTTCGATGTTCTGCAGCAAAATCGTATTCAACTGGGTCACGGTCTTGGCGGCCCAGTAGTAACGCTGCATCAGGAATTCGCTGGCGCGGCGCGCGTCCGGCCCTTCGCCGCTGGCGGTGAGGCCCAGCGTGCCGGCGATCGCGGTCTGGACGTCGAACACCAGCCGGTCTTCGCGCCTTTTCGTATGCAGGTGCAGCCGGATGCGGATGTCCTTGAAGGCGCTTTCCTTTTCCAGCAGCTGGCGCGCCTCCATGCGCGTGATCAGGCCGCGCGTGGCGAGCTGGCCGAAGGTGTCGGCCAGGCCCGCGGCCTTGGCCACCCACAGGATCACCTGCAGGTCGCGCAGCGCGCCCGGGCTTTCCTTGACGTTCGGCTCCAGCGAGAACGGCGTGAATTCGTACTTGGCGTGGCGCAGGCGCATCTCGGCCGTCTTGGCGTGGAAGAAGGCCTGCGGGTCCATGGCGGCGTCGTAGCGGCGCTGCAGCTCGTCGAACAACGGTTCGCTGCCCGTCACCAGGCGCGCCTCCAGCAGGCTGGTCTGCACCGTGATGTCGGCCTTCGACTCGCTCATGCATTCGTCCACGGTGCGGATGCTGTGGCCGATCTCCAGGCCCAGGTCCCACAGCAGCTGGACGAAGTGCTCCAGGCGCGCCTGGGTGATGGCGTCGGCCGGGCTGGCCAGCAGCACCAGCAGGTCGACGTCGGAGAACGGGAACAGCTCGCCGCGCCCGTAGCCGCCGACGCCGACCAGGGCGGCGTCCTGCGGCAGGCCGGATGCGCGCCAGGCGTCGGCCAGCACGCCGTCGACGCTGTGGCGCAGCCCGCGCAGCAGCTTTTCCGGCTTGCCGTCGGCGCGGAAATCGGCGATCACGAGCTGGCGCTCGGCCTTCAGGCGCTGCTTCAGTTGCAGCTGGAATTGCAGTTGCTGTTGCGGCTGGTCGGCGATGGCGGAGTTCGGCATGGCGGCGGGCTTTCGACGGGAAACGTGGCGACAGGCGGCGGGGCGGGCGGGCGCCGCCGGCGCGGGCCGGCGGCGCTGGCGCGGATCAGGCGGCGACCGTGTCCTTCGGGGCGACGATGGCCGGCGGCGGCGGGGTGCCGGCCGAGGTGGTCAGCACTTCGTAGCCGGTCTCGGTGACCAGGATCATGTGTTCCCACTGGGCGGACAGGCTGCGGTCCTTGGTCTTGATGGTCCAGCCGTCCGGCATCTCGCGGATCTCGCGGCGGCCGGCGTTGATCATCGGCTCGATGGTGAAGATCATGCCGGCCTGGAGTTCCTCGCCGGTGCCCGGGCGGCCGTAGTGCAGCACCTGCGGCTCCTCGTGGAACACCTTGCCGATGCCGTGGCCGCAGAACTCGCGCACGACCGAGAAGCCGTTCTTCTCGGCATGCTGCTGGATGGCGTGGCCGATGTCGCCCAGGCGCGCGCCCGGCTTGACCTTGTCGATGCCCAGCCACATGCATTCGTAGGTGACCTCGGCCAGGCGGCGCGCCTGCACCGACGGCTCGCCGATCAGGAACATGCGGCTGTTGTCGCCGTGGTAGCCGTCCTTGGTGATGACGGTGATGTCGATGTTCACCGAGTCGCCGTTCTTGAGCACCTTGTCGCCCGGAATGCCGTGGCAGATCACGTCGTTGACGGAGGTGCACAGCGAGCCGGGGAAGGGCGGGTAGCCGGGCGGCGCGTAGTTCAGCGTGGCCGGCACGGTGCCCTGGACGTTGACCATGTAGTCGTGCGCCAGGCGGTTGATCTCGCCGGTGGTGACGCCGGCCTTGACGAACGGGGTGATGTAGTCGAGCACTTCGGCGCCGAGGCGGCCGGCGATGCGCATGCCCGCGATGTCTTCCGGGGTCTTGATGGAGATGGACATAATGAACTTGTAACCTTCAAAGCAGGGGATTCTCGGATTCCGGCATTATAAGTGATCCGTGCCGGCCGGGGGCGGGCGGCGCCGGGCCGGCTGCCCGGCGCGGATGGCGCCCTCAACGGTGCGCGCTTGATATCGCGCACGAATCCCGCTAGAATCTCGGGTTGCTCGTATTCGTATCGAGCAATGTTGTAAAAAAGCCTTTTTTATCAAATCGCGAATGCGGCCGACAAGGGTGCCCGACCACTGGGTGTACCGGCCGTCGTTCAAGAATTTAACCCTGGAGAATCACAATGTCCGTCACTATGCGCGAAATGCTGGAAGCCGGTGTCCACTTTGGCCACCAGACCCGTTTCTGGAACCCGAAAATGGCACCGTTCATCTTCGGTCATCGCAACAAGATCCACATCATCAACCTGGAAAAAACCATGGCGATGTACCAGGATGCGATGAAGACCATCAAGCAGATCTCGGCCAACC
>DAMAFT010000429.1:0-4581 GCA_031995805.1 Massilia sp. | reverse complement strand
TGGCCCACGCAGCCGACCCGGCCTACTTCACCCAGACCGAGAACATGCGCATGACCCGCGACGCCCGGGGCGTCCTGCTGGTCGAGATGAATACCGGCGGCGGCCCGTTCAAGTTCACCGCCAAGGCCCACGAAGCCTTCGTCGACGCCTTCTATCACATCAGCCGCGACCGCGATAACAAGATCCTCATCCTGACGGGCAAGGGCGGCCAATGGATGGGCGACATCGACTTCGCCTCGTTCGGGGACGTGAGCGACCCCGATGTCTGGTCCAGGGTGCATGACGAAGGCACCCAGATCGTCGAGAACATCGCCAACATCCGCGTCCCGATGATCTGCGCGGTCGAGGGCAAGGCATGGGTCCACACCGAATACTGCGCCCTGGCCAACGTGGTCGTGGCCGGCGCCGGCGCCACCTTCAACGATGCGCCGCATTTCGCCGGCGGCATCGTGCCTGGGGACGGCATCTTCACGACCTGGTCCTACCGCATGGGTCCGACCCGCGCCGAAGCCCTGCTGCTCGATCCGAAGCCGTTCACGGCGGCGCAGGCCAGGGACTACGAGCTGGTATCCGAGGTGGTCGCGGACGGCCAGGCCGTTGCGAAGGCACGGGAGCTGGCGGCGCGCTACCTGAGCAAGCCGGAAGTCACGCGGCGCGACACGCGCACCTACTTCGTCCAGCCGATCAAGCTCGCGCTGATCCAGCAGACCGGCTACGGCCTGAGCCTCGAAGGCGCCAGCGCGGCGGCACTGGTCAAGTCGATGAAGGCCGCCAAAAAGTAATGAACGGGCCGGCATGCGCCGGCCTCACCTCTTCCGAAAGGATATGCCATGTACCAGCTCCACGCTTTCGCCACGCCCAACAGCATCAAGCCCGTCATCGCCCTGGAAGAGCTGGGCCTTGACTATGAACTGCACGCCGTCAACGTACGCAAGGGCGAACAGAAATCGGCGCAGTTCGTCGAACGCAATCCCAACGCCAAGGTACCCGTGCTGACCGTGCCGGAAGCCGATCACACGATGTCATTGACCGAATCGGCCGCCATCCTGGTCTATCTGGCGGAGCGCCATGGCGCCCTGCTGCCGGCCGGCGGGGAAGCGCGCGCCCGCGTCTTCGAGCAGCTGTTCTTCCACGCGTCGACCGTCAGTCCGGCGTTCGGCCAGGCCGGTTACTTCCAGAAGCTTGCACCTGAAGTGCTGCCGCACGCGATCCAGCGCTTCCACGGCGAAGCCCTGCGTACGCTGGCGCTGCTCGACGGCGTGCTGGCCGGGCGCGAATTCGTCGCCGGCGATACCTATTCGATTGCGGACATCGCGCACTTCGGCTGGATCTGGCGACACGCCTTTGCCGGTGTCGCTCTCGACGCAAGCCCCCACGTCGCCCGCTGGTTCGACGCCATGTCACGACGTCCCGCGGTCCAACGCGCCATCGCACGTGTCGAGGCCCTCGTGCCTGCCGCCTGAAACCGGCCACCACGAGGTCAAGGACAAGCAGGCCATTCCCGGCCGGCATACACGCCATGCCGGCCAGGCGGCTACCGCCAGTCTTCCGCGACCGTCACCATACGTCTCATCGAAACACTTCACGACTACCGACAGGAGAACACATCATGACGCTGCAAGCCAAACTCGACGCCTTCAAAGCCGACTTCAAGGGCGGCAAGGCCCCGTATTTCGCCCCGCCCGACATCCATCCGATCATGGAACGCGCGACTGCCGAACTGGTCGCCTCCGGCCAGGCCGGCCGCGCACTCAAGGCAGGCGACCGTGCCCCCGGCTTCACCTTGAACGACCCGGAAGGCAAGCCGGTGTCGTCGGCCGACCTGCTGGCCAAGGGCCCGCTCATCATCACTTTCTACCGTGGCGTCTGGTGCCCGTACTGCAACGTCGAGCTGCAGGCGCTGCAGGAGACGCTGCCGCAATTCCGGGCGCTGGGTGCCAACCTGGTCGCGATTTCGCCGCAGACCGCCGCCAACAGCCGCAAGTCGCAACGCCAGAACAAGCTCGACTTTCCCATCCTGAGCGATACGCACAACGATGTCGCCGCCGCGTTCGGCCTGCGCTTCGCCTTGCCGGACTACCTGGTCGACCTGTACAAGAAGCTGAAGAACGACCTGCCGGCCTTCAACGACGACCCGGGCTGGACGCTGCCGATGCCGGCCCGCTACGTCGTCAAGCAGGACGGCGGCATCGCCTACGCCGAGGTCAACCCCGACTACACCCGCCGCCCGGAACCGGACAGCATGCTGCCGGTCCTGAAGCGCCTGCTGGCAACCGCCTGATCCAATGACGAAACCTGCGTGACCGGCCTGGCGCCGGTCCGCTTCTACAGGAGCCCATCATGGCCAAACGCACTTTCCTCGTCACCGGCGCCAGCCAGGGCATCGGCCTTGCGATCTCCGGGCGACTCGCGCGCGCCGGACATCATGTCGTCGGTCTCGCGCGCCATGCGGAATGGCCGGACTTTCCCGGCACGCTGGTCGCCGTCGACCTTGCCGACCGCGGCGCCACCGCCGCCACCCTGGACCGGCTCACCTCGCAGTACCGCTTCGACGGCGTGGTGAACAATGTCGGACTGGTGCGGCCCCAGGGGCTCGGCAACATCGCGCTGGACGACATGGACGCCGTGCTCGCCCTGAACCTGCGCCCTGCCGTGCAGACCGTACAGGCCATCCTGCCGCACATGCGTGCACACGGCTGGGGACGCATCGTCAACATCGCCAGCCTGACGGTACTCGGTACGCCCGAGCGCAGCGCCTACGCCGGCGCCAAGGCCGCACTGGTCACGTTCGCACGTACCTGGGCGCTGGAACTGGCCGCCACCGGCATTACCGTCAACGCGGTCGCGCCCGGTCCCACCGAGACCGAGCTGTTCCGCCAGAACAACCCGCGCGGCAGCGAAGGCGAACGGCGCTACCTGGATGCGGTGCCGATGGGCCGCTTCGGCCAACCGGACGAGATGGCCGCAGCCGTCGCCTTCCTGCTGAGCGACGACGCCGGCTTCATCACCGGCCAGACGCTGTTCGTCGACGGTGGCGCGTCGGTGGGCAAGGCGATGATCTGATGAAAGCCGCCGATTCGACGGCACGGGTCGGCGGCCTGGACGTGTGCTACCGCGAGGCCAGCCCGCAGGATGGTCCAGTCCATCCTGCTGCTGCACGTGGACGCGATCGGCACCGACGGCTCGCTCAGCGCTCGCCGCGGATACGGGCAGCCAATGCCTTCAACCCGCGATGCACGCCGACCTTCACGGCCGATTCCGACATGCCGGTGCGGCTGGCGGTTTCGGCCACGGACAAGCCCTGCAGCTTCACCATCTCGATCGGCAGGCGTTGGCGGTCCGGCAGCGCCCCGAGCAGGGCGGCGACGTCGCGGCGCGCGTCGCTGGCCTGCTCGGCCGACGCTTCGAACAGCTCCTGCGCATTCTCCAGCGGATCGTTGAGCGCATCGTGGCGCATGCGCGTACGCAGGAAATCCATCAGCTTGTAACGCGCGATCGCATACACCCAGGCGGTGACCGGCTGGCCGCGCCGGTAGGTCAGGCGCGCATTGTGCACCGCCAGCAGGGTCTCCTGCACGATGTCTTCGACCTGGTCCGGCATGTCGAACAGGCGCCGCCGCAGGAAGGCACGCAAACGTTTGGTCAACTCCTCCAGGAACTGGCGATAGGCGCGCGCATCGCCGTCCAGGCCGGCCGACAGCAAGGCTTGCAGCTGCTCCTCGATGGGAGATCGTGGTCCGGTATCCGGCATCGGCGCCGTGTGTTCGGTGTGGTTCAAGCGTTCTTCCCGTGTGCGATCGTCGGCTTCACCACCGCAGCAGGATCCGGCCGAGGAGCGCACCCAGCGCCGCCGGCGCCAGCATGCCGAGCAGGTACCAGACACCCCAGAACGGCAACGTCATTTCAGGGCAATGCAGGCAGTACACGAGCAGGCCCTGCGCGCCGGCCAGCAAGCCGGCGGCGGCGCCTGCCTGGTGCGGCTTGGTCGGCGCGAGGCCGCGCAGCGCCCAGAACACCGCGCAAAACGCCGGCAAGGACAGGATCGCGACGCACAGCGTGCAGACCCGCCAGGTATCGCCGAGAATCAGATGGGGGCGCATGGCCGGCGGCGCGGCGATCAGGACGGCGCCGGCGCCGATCCAGAGCGCCGCCAGGATGGCAGCCGACAACAGCCAGCCGGCGCCCGCGCCGCGTCCGGGCCGCGCCAGGTTCATCGTGACCGACAGCGTCGCGCCCAGCACGGCAGCGGGAAACGCCAGCTTGAGCCAGAAGATGCCGGTCATCGCGACCTGGGCCAGGTCGGGACGCACGCCCAGCAGCGCAACCATCAGCATGCCCGCGCCGGACAGGCCGGCGGCCAGCGCCAGCGCAAAGCGCTTTTCCACCGCGCGCGGGTCGACCGCGTCGATACCGGTCGCGAGCATCGCTACCAAATCATCCGTTTTCATGCCATTCCTCTCGCGATACCGGCGGCATGCCGGCACATCCCTTCGTAATTCGTCGCCCGACGCATGCCGGTTACACGGCCCCGCGAAAATGTGCAAAAAATCTTCAAGCCGTAACCGAACCCGGCCGGGCCCC
>DAMAFT010000428.1:0-4585 GCA_031995805.1 Massilia sp. | reverse complement strand
TGCATCCTTGCATGATCGTTGCCGGACAGGGTAACCCGTATGATTGCCATTGCTTCCCGAACCAGCACCCTTGCTGCGGCCGGCGCCTGTTCCCCTCGTCGAGTGCGGGGAAGGGCCATGAGGACGATTCCCCTTCATCGTCATCCAGGAGTTCACGCGTGAGAAAGAACTTTCCGATCACCCAGCACGAGGTCATGCTCGCGGAGCGACGCACCATCGTGTCGACGACCGACCTCAAGGGCCGCATCACCTATGCCAACCCGTATTTCCTCGAGGTCAGCGGCTTCGAACCCGATGAAGTGATCGGCGCACCGCAGAACATCGTGCGCCACCCCGACATGCCGCCCGAGGCATTCGCCGACCTGTGGGCGACCATCGGCAGCGGCCGGCCGTGGACCGGCATGGTCAAGAACCGTTGCAAGAACGGCGACTTCTACTGGGTGATGGCGAACGTGACCCCGGTCCTCGAGCAAGGCAAGGCGGTCGGCTACATGTCGGTCCGGACCAAGCCGTCGCGCCAGGAGGTGGCGGCCGCCGAACGCACCTATGCCGCCATGCGCGACAAGCCGGGGAGCCTCGTCCTGCGCCAGGGCCGGCTGGTCGAGACGGGCCTGCGCGGCCGGCTCGCGGCACTGGGGAACATGCGCATCGCCACCCAGGCGGCGCTCCTGTCCGCGCTGACCACCGCGGGCGCCATCGCGCTCGGCGCCGGCGCCGCCACGGCATGGCAGGCCGGAATCGCACTGCTGGTGGGCCTGGCCGGCATCCTGTCGTGGTTCCTGGTCCAGCGGCGCATCCTCCAGCCGCTGCGCGGCGCGACGGCGCTCGGCCTGCGGCTGGCCGGCGGCGACATGAGCACCCTGCACTGCGCCGCGACGGACAGCGAGATGGGGCGGCTGGTCTTGGCCCTGCGCCAGGTCGGCACCAACCTGCGCAGCGTCATCGGCGACGTGCGGACGAACTTCGGCCAGATGCGCGTGGCCAGCAACGAGATCGCGCAGGGCAACATGGACCTGTCGGGCCGTACCGAAACGCAGGCGTCCAACCTGCAGCAGACCGCCGCCAGCATGGAGGAACTGTCGCGCAGCGTCGAGGACAATGCGCAGCACGTCGCGAAGGCGTCGGCACTGGCCGAGAAGGCCGTGGATACCGCCAGCCAGGGCCAGGCATCGGTCGCGACGATGCTGGCGTCGATGGACGCCGTCGCCGCATCCTCGCGCCAGGTGCTGGACATCATCGGCATGATCGACGCCATCGCCTTCCAGACCAACATCCTCGCCCTGAACGCCGCGGTGGAGGCCGCGCGCGCGGGCGAACACGGGCGCGGCTTCGCGGTGGTGGCGAGCGAAGTGCGCAACCTGGCGGCGCGCTGCAGCGCGTCGGCCCGGGACGTCGCCCAGCTCGTCAATGCCTCGCTCGCCAAGGTCGACGACAGCGTGCGCATCAGCCATGTCGTCGGCGCGCAGGTCCACCACGTCACCGCGGCGATCGGCGACGTCAAGCAGGTGATGCACGAGATCGCCGTCGCGGCCCAGGAACAGTCGCGCGGCATCGCCCAGGTGAACGCGGCCGTCGCCCATCTCGACGGCCTGACGCAGCAGAATGCCGCCCTGGTCGAGCAGGCCGCCGCGGCCACCATGAGCGTGGTCGAGCAGACCGACGGCATCGCCAATGCCCTGGCCGTGTTCAAGCTCGGCGATACCGATACCGATACCGATACCGGCGCCGGCCCGGCGGCGCCGCGCCCCGCGCGCGCGGCGCGGCGCCAACCGGCACTGCAAGCCGCCTGAACATGGCGCGCGCCTCCGGCAGCGTCGCGATCCCGAACGACCATTGTTCCAGGATGCGCCGGATCCTGGTCACCTGCTCGGCACCGGAATGCGCGTTGTCGCCTATTCGAGGTGGATGCGGTCTTCCAGGCCGGCCCGGTCGCTGGCGCCCTGGCGGCGGCCAGCGCCGGCCTGCGCCATTGTCCATGCCGGGCATCGACGCAGCCGCGCTGTCTTTGGAATACACGGGTTACAGCTGTGTTACCGGTGCACGTCGGGACAGGTGCGTGCCGCGAACGCAGGAAACGCTGCGAGCCTGTCCCCGTCGGCGCCCGCCATCGCTGGGGCGCCCACCGGGACGGGTTCTCGGCATGCGACTGGAAAATTCCCAGCGAATTCGGGGAAAACGCAACCTGACCGCACGTCGGGCAGACGTCCGGGCAGATCCAGGCGCCGATGCGCGGCCGCTGACGGGCGCGCAGGATGACGGACATCGTCATCTGCCGCGCGCCAGCATGGCGTGCCGGTTTCACGCCGGCGCCGGCGGCCGCAACGATTCCGTCAGCATGTCGAACAACGTACGCGCCGCCGGCGCCATGGCGTGGCCGCGCCGCGTGATCAGGCCGAGCGTGCGCTTGATCTCCGGGTTCGCCAGCGGTACGCCGACGATGCCGTCCTGCCGTCCCGGCAGCACCGACAGGCCGGGCACCGCCGCAACGCCCAGGCCCGCCTCGACGAGCGCCAGCACGCCGGACACGTGGTTCACCTCGCACAGGATCACCGGGTGCTTCTCGATGCCGGCCAGCGCGGCGTCGATCACGGAGCGGTTGCCGCTCGACTTGGCGACCGAGATATAGCGCTCGCCCACCGTGTCCTTCCAGTTCAGCACCGCGCGCGTGGCCAGCGGATGGTCGCGGCGCATCGCCAGCACGTAGCTCTCCACGTGCACCGGCTCGAACACGATCTCCGGGTTTTCCGCGCCGGCGAAGTTGATGCCGAAGTCCGCCTCCCCGCCCAGCACGAGGTTCAGCACGTCCTGGGCGCTCTCGTCGTGCACGCGCACGCGGATGCGCGGGTAGCGCGCGGAAAAGCGTCCCAGGACGTCGGGCAGGAAATGCCAGACCGCCGAGGGCACGCAGGCCAGCGTCACCGTGCCCGTGCGGTGCGCGGCCAGGTCCGCGATGCCCAGCACGGCGTCCTCCAGGCCATCCAGCGCCGTGCGCACGTTGACGAGGAAGGTCTCGCCCACATTGGTCAGCTGCACGCGCCGCGTCGTGCGCTCGAACAGCTTCACGCCCAGGCTGTCTTCCAGCTTGTCGATGCGCCGGCTCAGGGCCGACTGCGACAGGAACAGGTCGGCCGCCGCCTGGCGGAAGCTGGCCCGTTCGGCGACGGCGACGAAGGCCTGCAGGTCGAGGATGTCGTAATTGATGCGCATCGCGCAAGAATACGCCATAAAATTGCAATTATCAAATCAGTTGTTCTGGCGGATCATTGGCGCCATAACACCACCCAGCCTCGACAAGAAGGCCATTCATGGAGACAACCATGCGCCATCCCAGCGTCCTCGCGGCACTGCTGCTTGCCAGCTTCCCCTGCCATGCCCAGTCCAGCGTCAATCTCTATGGCATCGTCGATGTCGGCCTGCGCGCCCTGAACGGCCTGAGCGCCGGCAATACGCCGCTGCCCTCGGGCACCGTGAACACGGTCGCCAGCGGCGTCGACAACACCAGCCGCTGGGGCATCCGCGGCCAGGAGGCGCTCGGCGGCGGCTGGAACGCCGTGTTCCGCCTCGAAGGCGGCATCAATGCCGACACCGGCACCCAGGCCAAGAACGACCGCCTGTTCGACCGCCTGGCCTGGGCCGGCCTCGAGACGCCGTACGGCACGCTGGCGCTGGGCCGCCAGACGAACCTGGTGTCCGACGCGCTGATCGCGGTCGACCCGCTCGGCAAGCGCTTCGCCTCGTTCAATCCCAACGTCAACGTCGCGGGCCTGAGCAACACCAGGTTCGGCACCCATGCGTTCGGCATGCAGTACGGTCCCAGCGGCTATGCCGACAACTTCTACCGCCTCGACAACACCATCAAGTACACCGCCACCGTCGGCCCGTGGCAGGCGCGCGCCGCCTACTCGGCCGGCGAGGTGGCGGGCGATGCCGACGCCTCGTCCGCGCAGGGCGTGGCGCTGGCCTACCAGCGGCGCGACTGGACGGTGTCGGGCGCCACGATGCGCCTGCGCAGCCGCGAAGGCCAGCCGCTGGACGCCTGGTCGCTCGGCGCGGCCGTGCGCCTGGACGCCTGGCAGTTCAAGGCCAACGCGGCCCGCAATACCGCCGACACGGGACCGGGCCAGAGCGTCCAGCAGCGCATCCTGTCGGCCGGCGTCAACCGCGCCATCGGGCCGGGCCTGCTGCTCACGGCCGCCTGGTACGGCGTGCGCCGCGACGCCACCGGCCACCCGGACGACGGCTTCGACCGCGAATTCCTGTTCGTCGAGAAGGCGCTGGCGCCGCGCACCACCGCCTACGTCGAAGCCGACTACACGACCTGGCGCGGCGACGCCGCCGGCGCCACCGCATCCCGCCCGAACGACCGCCACGGCGCCGCCCTGACGCTGGGCCTCATGCAGAAATTCTAAGGAGACGTCACCATGCGACCACACCACTTCATCCTGCGCGCCGGCGCGGCGCTCGCGACCCTCGCGGTCGCCGCCGGCGCCGCCGGCGCCGCCGACCTGCGCGTCGTCAGCTCGGGCGGTTTCGCCCAGGCCTACAAGGACTTGTCCGCCCCTGACGAGACAGCCAGCGGCGACCA
>DAMAFT010000427.1:0-4595 GCA_031995805.1 Massilia sp. | reverse complement strand
GGTGCTGCTCGACCAGCCAGGCCCTGGCGTCGTACCATGCCTTGCTGCCGGAGAACGGCAGGTTGGGGCCACAGTCGCCGCCGTTCTTCAGCGTCGACTGCATGCGGAATCCCTTCGGCGTGAAATCCAGCGGCCCCGCCATGCTGCGTTCGCCATTCCCGGACGTCGGGGTGAACGCGACCGAGCCGGGCACGATCGAATAGTCCGGGCCGTTTTGCACGGCATAGTTCAACGAGTAGGCGCGCTGGCCCACGCAGTGCGGATTGCCCGATTCGAACGGCGCGCTGGCCGGCTTGGGTTCCTGCGTATCGCTGGCATAGCCGACCTCCAGTGCGTAGGTGCCGAGCCGGGGCGGTACCGCGACGACCAGGGTGCGGTAGTTCTTCTTCGGCTCGTAGCTGCGGAATACGGATTTGACGCGTTCCCAGAATTCCTTGCGGTCGGCGACGACCAGGCTGCCGCCGACGTTCTTGAACGCGTCGGCCGTCGCGAACGTGCTCGCCGGGCAGTGGAAGGCGAGCATGGCATCGGTCTGGCTTGCCAGCGTGCAAGGCTTGCCGTCCATGTCCAGGCGGGCGGGACCATAAGCGAGGAAATTGCCTTCGGCGACGATGCGTACCGGCGCGGCGCCGGTCGGCGCCAGCAGGTGGTCGGGCCGGATCCGGCCGATGCGGGGACTCTTGTCGGCCAGCGGCAGGCGGGCGACCGCGCTTTCCACGGTCTTCGAGATGTCGCCCAGCTTGTCGAGTGGGGCGTCGGCGGCGGCCCTGGCGGCGGCAATCGTGTTTTCGGCGCCCTTGAACAGGTCTTGCTGCTGCTTGTCGAGGTCCTTGAAGGTCTTGTCCTGCACCGTCAGCGCCGCGTGTTCCACTTCGCTGATCGTGACCAGCAAGTGCTGGCGGATCTGGAAACTGTTCACGCTGGCCGTGTTGTCGAGTTGATGGATGATGTCCTGCGCCGCGCGCTTCAGGTTGTCGACCATGCTCCCGACGACCATGTCGGCGCCGGCGCCGCCTTGTGCCGAACAAACGGTCGAGATGAGCAATCCAGTCAAGCCGAGCAGTCGTTTCATGACGCCTCCTTTGGAAGGTTTAAAGAACAACATATCCCGACGATAGCCTGTATTGACGCGGTGGACGTTGTGCCTTGCCGCTGTCGATCGGCTGATGCAAGTCAAGACTACATGGATGTTTCCTGAAATTTAATTGCAAGGAATCAGTAATTGATGCAAAAAAAGAACTTCGGTAATGAAACCGGTCAGAGAGCAGAATGCTTTGATATGGTGTTTAAATTGCGCTTGAGAAGTAAAAAAAATACATTTATAGGGAAATACTTAGCGTTCCATGTGTCATACTGTCAACCGACGAGTGCGAACACGAACCCTTACAACGCAGCAGAGCGACGATGGTCCTTGACGACTCCCCCAAGCCAGGCAGTGCCATGCTTGCCCATGCCGGGCGGCATCCATTCCTCTACCTGTCGCTCGCGCTGCATGCGCTCCTGTTTGCCGCCTTGTACGGCATGCACCTCGCCGGCGGGGTGCGCATGGAGCGCGACCGCGAGCAGCGCCTGGTGGACACCGGCCAGCGCCTGACGGAACGGGCCGGCCTCGAGAAGCGCGTGCAGGACATGGCCAGGATCAAGTCGCTGCTCGAAGAGAGCGCGGCGCCCGCCGACGGCCCGCGCACGTCGCCGCCGGGCGGGCAAGCCGAAGACGGGGCGCAATCCGGCATGCGCCACGAGACGCCCGGCAGGCTGCTCGAACGTGCCGGGGAACTGGCGCGCGCCATCGACACCATCGAGCAGGAGGTCCAGGCCGCGGCACTCGCGCAACTGCTCGGCATACCGAAGGCGCAGGCGTCGGCGCGGTTGGCGCAGGAGCGCAAGCCGGCCGAAGCGCTCGCCGCTGCGCCCGCCGCGCCGCGCAATGCGGCCGAGGCGGCGGCACGGATCGGCGAGCTCGAAACCCGGGCGCGCGCGGCGCTCGAACGGCGCCGCCGCGAGCTGGAACGGCAGCGCGACGGCACACCGGTGGCGGCGGGCCCGGCGCGCGCCGGCCGCCAGCGGCAGGACGATGGCAGCCGGCGGGACGGCGATGGCGTCGCGGCGGGCGGACAGGGACTGGCGGCGCAGGGGAAAACCGGCGGCGTCGCGCTGGCGTCGATGCTCGACCGGATCGAGGATATCTCGCGTCCCGAGCTGGCGGACCAGGCGACGAAGGCATACGCCGGCGCCGACCTGCAGGCGGTCTTCGATCGCGGCACGGGGCGCATGCCCGACGTCGGCGCCGGCGCCACCGTCAAGGGCGCGGGCAGCGTGATCGGTCCCGGCGGTCCGTACGCCGACCGCGTCTTCGTCGATCGCTGGTACCTGATCGGTCCGTTCGCGGGCCGGCATGGCGTGGGACTGGTGGCGAATCACCGCCACCCGCCCGAGCAGGCCGTGGTGCTGGACGCCGCCTACCGCGGCAAGGACGGACGCCTGCTGCGCTGGGAATATGTCGATGCGGCGCGCTACCCGCTGGTCCCGCCCGTGTCCGACGAAGACGCCGTCTACTACGGCTACACGGAAGTGATGATGGACGAAGACCGCGACCTGGCGATCTGGGTCGGCGCCGACGACGATGCGCAGCTCTGGCTCAACGACCGGCTGGTCTGGCGCGGCGGGAACGTCGACAAGGGCTGGTTCTTCGGCAAGGTCTACGACACCTGGAATACCCGCGTGCGCGACTACAACCTGAGCGAGGGCAAGCGCGTGGTGCACTTCCGCAAGGGACGCAACAAGCTGTTCTTCAAGCTGTCGAACGGCCCGACCCGCCTGTTCTTTTCGCTGGTGCTGACGAAGTGAGTCCGGCAGCAAGGCACCGCACCAGCGCGGCGATGATCGCCGCGTCGTTCGCATGCGCGGCCACTGCCGCCAGCCGCGCCGGCGGCACCAGGTGCACGGCCTGCGTCTCCCAGCCCATCGACGCCGGGCTGCCGCCGATGCGCCGTGCCAGGTAGTAGCGCGTATAGGTCTGGGTGCGGCGCACGTCGGCCAGGAAGCCGACGATCTCGACGGCCAGGCCGGATTCCTCGAGCACCTCGCGCACGGCGGTCGACTGCAGGCCGGCGCCGGCGTCGACGCGGCCCTTCGGAAAGGTAGCCGCGTAGCCGCCGTAGGCATTGGTGGGCGCCACCAGCCACACGCGCCCGTCGTCCTCGACCACGACCGCGCCGGCGGCGGCGCGCAGGCCGGGCGGCAGCACGTAGGGCGGTTCGGCGATGGGCGCGGGTGGCGGCAGGTCGGCCAGGCCGGCGGCGGCGAAGGCGATGCCGTTCAGGGACGCGGGAACGCAGCCGCCGGGCACGGCGGTGGCGACCTGGGCCGGGTCGTCCCAGGCGGCGGGGTCGCAGGGCGACGATGGTCGCTCGATGAAGACGGGCTGGCCGTCGTCGTCGGGGCACGGATGGCAGATGGCGCGCAATGTCGTCACGGAGGGCTGGAGTCAGGTTGCATCGGCCAGGTCTGGCGCCTTGTTGCCGACCAGGTCTTTTTGTAATAACTTGAGGGCCTTGCGCTGCTTCGGCTCGAGGGCTTTCCTGTCCTCCAGCAGCGCCTCGATCGTGGCGAGCAGCATGGCCCGTAGATAGTCTTCCACGCGCTCCACATAGGTCTCCGCCTTGTCCGTGACGATGGAGTACGCTACTTTCTGTAGCTTGCGGATCGTCGGGAAGCGTTTGCCGCGGGCGCGCACGTACAGTTCGACGGCGTGCTCTCCCGTGTCGCGGCTGCCCGGGACGGTGAAGTGCATGCCGTAGTCGATGCGGACCCATTCGTCGGCGTGGCCAAGGGAGTGCGACGCGAAGACGTCGATGACGCCGCCATCCTTCGCTTCGCTCAGGAGTTCGCCGCCTTCGTCCAGGCATGCTGGCTTGTCCGCCTTGAGCCGGTTACGCACGCGGAAATCGATGGTCGCCACCTTCGAGCGGCTGCCGATGCCGTCGATGTGCTCGCCGGCGTCGCTCCACGATTTCTTGAATCGGGGCGTGAAGGTGCCGCTCAGCATTTGCAGGTTCTTCAGCACCTTGGCGAACTCGACCGGGCCATCCAGGTTGTCCGAGGCGCGGCCGACGTTGCGCGTGTGGCAGACCAGCCGCGTGAAATACCGTTGCAGCGATCCGCTGTCCACCTTTTGCATGACGATGCCTTCCTCTTCAAGATAATCGACGAGGACCTTCACGAGGTCCGACTGTTTGGCAGGTTCGCGCAATGCGCGCGCAAGATGATCCCAGCGGCGTACTTCCACGCCTTGCGCATCGTAGAGTTCGCGCGACAGGACGAGTACGTGGCGCGCACCCCGCCGCGTATCCTGCTTCCAGCGGGCATAATCGTCCAATTGCGGAGCGCGCTGTGCCGTTTCCGGAAGCGGCTTGTCATGGTACTTGATCTCGATGAGGATGAACGGCTCGGCCGCACCTTCCTGGATCACTGCGAGGTCGGCACGGCGATTCGAGCGCTCGCCCTGGAAGGGGACCTCGGCCCGGTATTCCGCGTTGACGAAAGAGGCGGCGTCGATGCCCAGCACCTTGGCGAGGTAGCCGTTCACCACCGCG
>DAMAFT010000426.1:0-4602 GCA_031995805.1 Massilia sp. | reverse complement strand
AGCCTGACGCTGCCCTACCTGAACACGCCGCTGCAGAACCTGTTCAACCAGGGCATCGAAGCCGGCCGCCGCATCCCCCGCACCGGGGGCGCCCGCCCCGCCCCGCCCCCCGCCGCACCATTGCCAGCCGCAAACTAACACCCCATCTTTTGACAAACCTCAAACCGGGGTCAGAGCCGGGGTCAGAGCCCGGTTTTGGGTAATTGTTTGGAGGTCAGGAAATGTAGTTGAACAGGGACAGGCCCGACAGCGTCTTGAACGAGACTTGCGCCGCCTGCAGCGTGGTCTGCTGCTGCGAGAACAGCGAGATGGCCTTGACCATGTCCAGGCCCGTCAGGTCTTCCAGCGTGCTCTGGTACTGGATGTTGAGGTCGTCGCCGGTGCTGTCCAGGGCGTCGAGTTCCTTCATGCGCGCGCCCACCGATGCCTGCACCGTCAGCACGTTGTCGAGGGCGTTCTTCATGTTCTGGCTGGCTTCCGACAGGCGGTTGGCCAGGTCGGCCTTGCCGGACGAGCCGTCGGCCGGCATGCGCAGCGTGGTGATCAGGTCGGTGATGGTGCTGAAGACCGACTGGCTCTGGCTCGGCTCGACGGTGAAACTGTCGCCGTCCGCCGGGGCGCCCTTGATGTCGAGCGACATGCCGCCGAAGGTGATGCTGGCGCCCTCCGTGTACGGCTGGTCTTCCAGCACCGCGGCCGGCGGGTCCTGGCTGGTGTCGGTCACCGTGTAGCTGGTCACGGCGGGATCGCCCGCCACCTTGAAGCTGATCGCGTAGTTGGTGCTGCCGTTGAACTGGGACGCGTCGACGACCGAACCCGGCGAGACGATGCCCGAACCCTTGTTGCCCTCCGTCGCCAGCGTCTGGAACTTGCCGTTGCCGGTCTTGATGGCCTCGAAGATGGCGCTGCCGCTCTCGCTGGTCGCCATCTTGCGCGACGAGCCGACCTGCAGGCTGCGCTGGCCCTGGTCGCCCTGGTAGGTGGCGCCTTCGGGCGTCTGGGTGAAGGGCTGGGTGGTCGACTTGTAGCCGGAGAACAGGTAGCCGCCGGTACCGTCGGCCGTGTTGGCCAGGCCCATCAGGTCGGCCAGGCGGCCTTCCAGTTCGGTGGCCAGCGCCTGGCGGTCGCTCGCCGAATAGCCGGCGTTGCCGGCATTGACGATCATGGTCTGGATGTCCTGGACCTGGGTGCTGACGTCCTGCAGCGTCTGGTCCACCAGCGACAGCGAGGACTTCGCACTGGTCCGGTTGGTGCCGAACTGGGTGTTCATCGACTGCGACTGGGTGATCTCGAGCGCGCGCGCCGAGGCGATCGGGTCGTCGGCCGCCGTCAGGATGCGCTTGTTGGTGGACAGCTGCATCTGCGTCTTGGCGATCTGCCCCTGCAGTGTATTGATCTGGTTGGTTCCGGTCGCGTAGATGGACGCGGTGCTCAGGCGCAGGGTCATGGTTCGGCTCCGTGTGGTTCAGGCCAGCGGTCAGTGGCCGATCGACAGCAGCGTGTCGAAGATGGTGTCGGCGATCTGCATCACCTTGCCCGAGGCCTGGTAGGCCTGCTGGTACTTCAGCAGGTTGGCCGCCTCTTCGTCCAGGTTGACGCCCGAGACGTTGCTGGCCGCCGTCTGCGCCTGCGCCAGCAGGGCGGCGCTGGCCTCGGCGTTGACCTGCACTTCGCGGGTCTTGTTGCCGATGGCGCCGACCAGGTTGGCGTAGGCCGACTGGTAGGTCGATTTGCCGCCGTCCAGGATGTTCTTCGACTGCAGGTCGCCCAGCAGGCTGGCGTTGCGGGTGTCGCCGGTGCCGGTATTCTTCTCGATCTTGAAGGTGTCGCCGTTGGCCGGCGCGCCGTTCATCTGCACGGTGATGCCGCCCGCCGTGTAGCTGGCGCCGTCCTTGAACGGCACCGCCGAGCCGGCCGGATAGGTGGTCTTTTTGCCGTTCACCGTCATGGTGATGTCCTGGCCGTCCGGGAAGCCGGCCAGCACGCCGGCGCCGTCGGCATCGGTGCCGTAGGTCAGCGTCACCGGACCGGTCAGGGGCGCGGCCAGGTAGGTCTTGTCGACCGAACCCTCGCCGATCTTGCCGGTGCCCTTGTTGGTCAGCGGCACGCTGGTGGCGATCGGCGCGGCCGCCGCGACCTGCGACTGGTCGGTCAGCGCCACCTTGAAGTTGGCGGCGCCGTTGATGGTCGGGCGCACCAGGAAGTTGTCGCCGGCGTCGGCGTCGCCGGTGATCGCGAAGTCGATGCCGTCGATGGTCTGCGGCACGTCCTGCGGATACGGGTCGATCGGGGTCTTCTTGTTGTCCGACAGCCGGACCACGCTGTACTGGGCGCCGTCGTACTGCACCTTGTAGTCGCTGGTGGTCAGCTGCGAGGCGTCGCTGATGGTGGCCTTGATCTCGGTGGTCGAGGTGGCGGTGTTGTTGACGTTCTTGGTGACCTCGGCCGGCGGGATCGTGAAGAAATCGCCGCCCGGGTTGCCGTTGGCGTCCAGGCCCAGGTGGTGCTGATCGTTGAAGGTCTGGGCCAGGCCGATGGCGATGCGGCCCATCGAGTTCTGGGCCAGGTCCAGCGACTTGGTACGGAATTCCAGCACCGCGCCCAGCGCGCCGCCGGCCAGGCTGCTTTCCGGCAGCGGCGTGGCCTTGCCGCCGGTGACGTAGCCGACCGTGATCTTGGTCTGGTCGGTCGGCGAACTCATCGCCGCCAGCTCGAAGGACTTGGAACCGACGATCAGCGGCTGGCCGTTGCCGATCGAGACCGTCAGGCTGTTGTTGTCGCCCGGGGTGACGGTGGCCTTGACCTGCTTGTTCAATTCCATCACGAGCTGGTCGCGGCGGTCCAGCAGGTCGTTCGGCACATTGGTCTCGCTGCCGGCCGACAGCTTGCCGATCTGGTCGTTCAGCTCGGCGATCTGCGAAGCGTAGGTATTGATCGTGTCGACGCTGCTGGTGATCTGGGTGTTCACGCCCTTGCGGATTTCCTCGAGGCGGCCGTTCATCGCCTGGAAGCGGGCGGCCAGCGTGTCGGCCGAGCTCAGGAGCGAACCGCGCGACGGCGTGCCGGCGCGGTCGCCGGTCAGGTTCTGCACGGCCGAGAAGAAATCCTGCAGCGCCGGCGACAGGCCGGACGTGCTGTCGGCCAGCAGGTTGTCGATCTGGGTGATCTGCGACTCGTAGGCTTCCAGGCCGCTGGTCTGGGCCTGGGCCGAGCGCACCTGCGCGTTCAGGAACTCGTCCGAATAACGCTTGACCTGGGCGATCTGGGTGCCGGTACCGATGAAGCCCCCGCTCGTCGACATCGAGATGGCCGTCGACTGCACCACCACCTGGCGGCTGTAGCCGGCCACGTTGGCGTTGGTGATGTTGTTGCCCGCGGTCGAGAGTGCCGCCTGGGCCGCGAACAAGCCGGATTTGCCGATGCTGAGGAGGGACATGGTATCAACCTATCTGTTGTGTCATTGACGGCAAGTTCCGCCAAAACTTTATTATTTTTTTAAAACGTCCGTGTAACATTGTCGCTTCCATCACCATCAAGCCAGCGAATGCTTGATGATGCGCGACAGCTTGGCCGCGTACTGCGGGTCGGTCGCATAGCCGGCGCGCTGCAGGCCGTGCGCGAAGGTGGAGGCGTCGCCGCCGTGCTGCAGCACCTTCTCGTAGCGCGGGTTATTGCCGATCATGCGCGCGTAATCCTTGAACGCGTCCGCATGGCTGTCGTAGGCGCGGAATCTTTCCACCTTGCGGTGCGGGTGGCCGTTCACGTACTCGGTGGTGACGGCGGTGGCGACCTTGCCCTTCCATTCCGGGCCGGCCTTGATGCCGAACAGGTTGTTGCTCGAGGTGCCGTCGGCATTGCGGATCATGCGCTTGCCCCAACCCGTTTCCAGCGCGGCCTGGCCCAGCATGAACTTGGCCGGCACGCCGGTCGCCTGCTCCGCTTCCTCGGCGGCGTCGCCCAGCTTTTCCTGGAACGCCCGCACATGGGCCGGCTTGTTCTCGTTGTTGGTGCCGCGCGCGCTGCCGGTGATGCCGGTGCTGGTGGCGGCGCGGTCGGTCGACATCGCGTCGCCGGCGCGCAGCATGTGCGCTGCGTCCTGGCTGCCCAGGCCGCCGGCGGCGCCGGCCGAGCCCTTCTCGCCGCCGATCGCCAGCGCCTGCGCGTCCATCTGCGTAGTCATCTGGGCCAGCGCGGCCTTGCCCTTTTCCTGGGCGCCCAGCTGGCGCACCAGCACGTCGGCCAGGCCGATGCCGCGCTGGGCCAGCTTCTGGCTCATCTGCTGGTCCAGCATGGTGGTGAAGGTGCGGGTTTCCTGGCTGTCCATCGGACCGTCCTGGGGCGTGGCTTCGCGCATGCTCTTCATCATCATGTTGATGAACATGGATTCGAACTGCGTCGCCGCGCCCTTCAGCGCTTCCGGCGAACCGGCCTTGGCGCCGCGCTTGAGTTCGCCGAGGCCGTTGGTATCGAGCGCGAACTTGCCGGACAGGTCAGAGGTAGAGCCGAGCATGGTGGTTTCCCGCTTGCGTGGATTAGATGATCTCGAGGTCGGCGCGCAGCGAGCCGGCCGCCTTCAGGGCCTGCAGGATCGACAGCAGGTCT
>DAMAFT010000425.1:0-4603 GCA_031995805.1 Massilia sp. | reverse complement strand
ATCAGCGCGATGTCCGGCATCACGCCGTCGCCGCCCGCCACCTTCTCGTAGCGCCGCATCAGTACCTGGCGCATCGCCGCGTAGTCGTCGCCGGGCGTGATGTCGTTGATGTTGTAGCGGCGGTATTCGCCGTTCTGCATCTGGTGGTGGTGGAACACCACGCACGACGCCTGGGTCGCCTCGCCGGCCGTGTGGCTGATGTCGAAGCACTCGATGCGCAGAGTTTCCAGGTCTTCGCTGTCCAGGCCCAGCACGTCGGCCAGCGCGCGCGTGCGCGACTGCTGCGAGCCCTGCTCCGACAGCAGCCGTGCCAGCGAAATCTCGGCGCCCTTCTGCGCCAGTTCCAGCCACTGGCGCCGCTGGCCCTGCGGCTGGAACACCAGGTTGATGCGGTGGCCGCACTGCTCGGTCAGCGCCACCATCAGCTCGGGCTGGTCGAACTCGATGTTCAGGATCAGCGTGCCCGGCACGAACTTGTCCCCGTAGTGCTGGGCCAGGAATGCTGCCAGCACTTCGACCTCGATCGAGGTGCCGCGCAATGCGTCGTCGATGGCGTCCGCCACCTGGGTCGGGAAGTAGGCGCGGTCGCCCAGGTGGCGTCCGCCGCGCACCATGGCGAGATTGACGCAGGCGCGCCCGCCCTGCACCACCACGGCGATGACGTCGACGTCGGCGTCCGACGTCGTCTCCATGCTTTGCTGGTGCAGCACGCGCGACAGCGCCTGGATCTGGTTGCGTACGGCCGCGGCCTGCTCGAACAGCAGGTTTTCCGCATAGCCGACCATCTTCTGCTGCAGTTCTTCCAGCACCTCGGTCTGGCGCCCGCGCAGGAACTTGGCGGCGTTGTCGACGTCGCGCTTGTAATCGTCCCTGGCCACCAGGTCCACGCACGGGCCGCTGCAGCGGCCGATCTGGTGCAGCAGGCAGGGACGCGTACGGTTGGCGAACACGCTGTCCTCGCAGGTGCGCAGCATGAACACCTTCTGCAGCAGCTGGATCGATTCCTTGACGGCCCAGGCGCTCGGGAACGGCCCGAAGTACTGGCTCTTCTTGTCCAGCGCGCCGCGGTAGTAGGCCATGCGCGGGTAGTCGCCGCTGCTGAGTTTCAAATAGGGGTACGATTTATCGTCGCGGAACAGGATGTTGTAGCGCGGCTTGAGCGTCTTGATCAGGTTGTTTTCGAGGATCAGCGCTTCGGCCTCGCTGTGCGTGACGGTCGTTTCCAGGCGCGCGATCTGGCTCACCATCATCGCGATGCGCGGGCTCGACAGCGTCTTCTGGAAATAGCTCGACACGCGTTTTTTCAGGTTGCGCGCCTTGCCGACGTACAGGACCTTGTCCTCGCCGTCGAAATAGCGGTAGACACCCGGCAGGTCCGGCAACTTGGCGACGGTCGCCAATACCTGTTCGCGCGCTTCCGGGGTCGGGCGCGCGGGAGATTCCGCATCCTTCGTCATCGTGGCGTTCAATTCCTCTTTCATGGCTTGCCAGGCGTCCGGACGGGCGCGCGGCGCCGGCGGCGTGGAAGCGGTGCCCTTGCGCACCGTCTTCCTGCGGACTGCCGTGGCGCCGGCGTTGCCGGCGGCCTGGGTGTAACCGGCGGCGTCGGTGCTGCCGCCCGGTGTTCCGGAGCAGTCCGGAACCGCTGCGTCTTCGTTCTTCACTACCATTCCTGTTTGCGCCGCGATGGCGCCTGGTGCGCACGGGATGCGCACCCTACAAGGTTTTACGACGCGACCGTCTCCGGCGCCTGGGTGACGATGACGAAGGCGACCCCGTAGTCGGCCTCGTCGCTGATCGTCACCTGTGCGCTCAGCCGGTGCATTCGCATGAATTCCTCGAGCGCGCCGCTGCAGACGATGACGGGCTTGCCGCTCGGGGCGTTGAGCATCTGGGCCGAGCGCCAGGTCATGGGCATGCGCATGCCCAGCCCGACGGCTTTGGAAAACGCTTCCTTGGCCGAGAACCGCGTGGCCAGGAACCGCAGCCCGCGCACTGCGTGCTTGGCGCGGCGCGCGTGGAACTTGACGAGTTCCTCGGGACCGAGGATCTTCTCGGCGAAGCGGTCGCCATTGCGCGCGAGGGCCGCCTCGACGCGCGAGATTTGCACGATGTCGGTGCCGATGCCGTAGATCATGGCGGCGCCTTTCAGGTTTCCGGTTGCGGGTGGCCCAGCGACACGCCCAGGCGTGCATCGACCATGATCGCCTTCATCTCGCGGATCGCATGCTCCCAGCCCACGAACAGCGCATGGGCGACGATCGCGTGGCCGATGTTCAGTTCGTGGATTTCGGGGATCGCGGCGACCGGCTGGACGTTGGTGTAGTGCAGGCCGTGGCCGGCGTTCACGCGCAGGCCATGCTTCACGCCGGCGCGCACGCCCAGCTTGATGCGCTCCAGTTCGCGCGCCACCTCGTCCTTGTGCTCGGCCTCGGCGTAGCGGCCCGTGTGCAACTCGATCACCGGGGCGCCGACGGCGGCGGCGCAGGCGATCTGGGCTTCGTCGGCGTCGATGAACAGCGACACGCGGATGCCTTCTCCCTGCAGCTGGCGGATCGCGGCCTCGACTTCCTTCTGGTAGCGGATGACGTCCAGGCCGCCCTCGGTGGTGACCTCTTCGCGCCGTTCCGGCACCAGGCACACGTCCTGCGGCTTCACCCGGCAGGCGAAGTCGATCATTTCCTGCGTGACGGCGGCCTCCAGGTTCATGCGCGTGACCAGTTGCGGCCGGATGGCGATCACGTCGGCATCCTTGATGTGGCGGCGGTCCTCGCGCAGGTGGAGCGTGATCAGGTCGGCGCCGGCCTGCTCGGCCAGCAGCGCGGCGCGCAGCGGGTCCGGGTAGATGGTGCCGCGCGCGTTGCGCACGGTGGCGATGTGGTCGATGTTCACGCCCAGGTCGATGACGGGGCCGGCGGGTTGCAGGAAGCTCATGGTCGTATTCTTTTTAAAGCTGCATCAGGTCGATCAAAATCTGGCGCGTGTTCAAGGGCGCGCCACCAAGGTGGTAGGCCAGCAGGAAGCGCATCAGCTGCTTGCTCTGGGCCTGGGTCTGCGGGTCGGCGTAGTCCTCGCGCTCCATGTCCATCAGGGTCTGGCCCGAGACGACCGGCCAGGACTCGACGGCCGCCGCGGTGCGCGCCCCGCGTTCCGGGTCCACCACGTACATGCCGCCCGGCTGCACCGGCGCGCGCGAGGCGCTGCAGCGGGTCAGGTCGGCGGCGACCCCGGTCTCCTTAAGTAGGGCCCGTTCGAATTTTCGCAAGGCGATTTGCGCCGGTTCGCCGTGCGCCAGCTCGTTCAGCGTGGCGACGTAGTGGTTGAACAGCGCCGGATGCGCGTCGTCGCGCGCCAGCAGTTTCACCAGCAGTTCGTTCAGGTAGAAGCCGCACAGCAGCGCGGTCTTTTCGATCGGCAGCATGCCGCCGATCCATTCGGCGTCGATCAGCGTACGCAGTTCGGACTTGCCGGAAAAGGAGATCGACAGCGGCTGGAAGGTCTGCAGCACCCCGCGCAGCTTCGACAGCGGACGCTTGGCGCCCTTGGCCACCACGCCGATGCGCCCATGGTCGCGCGTGAACATGTCGACGATGAGGCTGGTTTCCTTGTAGGGATAGCTGTGCAGCACGAACGCGGGCTGGCCGAGGATGCGGCCGGCGGTGGCCGGCGCGCGGCGCCTGGCGGGCGTGCTGGGAGACGCCGGGGCGTCTTGTTCGAAGTCGATGGTGTCGTCGTCGCGGCTGGGCATGCGCAATGATAACCCGGGTGGCGAGATGCCGTTGGCCTGGCCGTCGTTCCCGCCTTCGCGGGAACGACGCGTATCGTTATTCGTAGCCGTACGCGCGCAACCCGGCCTCGTTGTCCGCCCAGCCCGACTTGACCTTGACCCAGATTTCCAGGTACACCGGCCCGTCGAACAGCTTTTCCATGTCCAGGCGCGACTGCGTGGAAATTTCTTTCAAGCGCGCGCCCTTGTTACCGATGATCATGGCCTTGTGGGTGTCGCGCTCGACCAGGATGGCGGCGAAGATGCGGCGCAGGTTGCCTTCCTGCTGGAACTGTTCGATCAGCACGGTGGACGTGTACGGCAACTCGTCGCCCAGCAGGCGGAACACTTTTTCGCGCACGATCTCGGCCGCGAGGAATTTCTCGCTGCGGTCGGTGATGTCGTCCGGGCCGAAGATCGGCGGGTTTTCCGGCAGGTGGCGGCGGATCTCGCCCTCCAGCGCATCGACCTGGAAGCGCAGCTTGGCCGACACCGGCACCACTGCCGTGAAGTCGCGCAGGGCGGCGATCTTCGCCGCGAACGGCATCAGCTCGGCCTTGTCCTTCATGCGGTCGGACTTGTTGATGACCAGGATCACCGGGACGTTCTTCGGCAGCAGGTCGAGCACCTGCTGGTCGGCCGCGCCGAAGGTGCCGGCCTCGACCAGGAACAGGATCACGTCGGACGCCGTCAGCGTGTTCGACACGGTCTTGTTCAGCGTCTTGTTCAGCGCGTTCGCATGGCGGGTCTGGAAGCCCGGCGTGTCGACGTAGATGAACTGGGCGTCGTCGCGGGTCTGGATGCCGGTGATGCGGTGGCGCGTGGTCTGGGCCTTGC
>DAMAFT010000424.1:0-4606 GCA_031995805.1 Massilia sp. | reverse complement strand
GGTGCCGGCGCCGCCCGCCCTCAGCCAGCGCCCCGGCTCCTCGAACGGCAGGTATTGCGCGGCCCACATCTGGTGCTGGCCGACGTCGGTGGCGACGATGGCGCGCCGGCCGGCCAGCTGCCCGGCCAGCGTACGCATCAGGCGCTGCGGCGCAATGGCCGGGCCGGCGTCGTCGCAGCGCAGGCAGTCGGCGGCGCGCCAGCGCGCGATCGCGTCCCACCACGCGTCCGTGGACGCCGGCGCCAGGCCGTCGTCGTCGATGCGGCGCAGCAGCGCCTCCAGCACCGCGCCGCAATCGCCGGCCAGGCCGACGTCGGCCGCCACCACCTTGCCGATCGAGGCCGGATCGATGTCGACGTGGACGATGCGCGCGCCGGGACAGAAGTGCTCCAGCTTGCCCGTCACGCGGTCGTCGAAGCGCGCGCCCACGCACAGCACCAGGTCGGCGCCGTGCATCGCCAGGTTGGCCTCGAGCGTGCCGTGCATGCCCAGCATGCCGAGCCATTGCGGCGCCGAGGCGGGAAACGCGCCCAGTCCCATCAGGGTCAGCGTGCAGGGCGCGTTCTTCCAGCGTACCAGCGCGGAAAACGCGGCGCAGGCGGCGCGGCCGGCGTTCACCAGGCCGCCGCCGCCGTAGAACACGGGACGGCGCGCCGCGGCGAGCAGCGCGGCCGCGCGGCCGATGGCATCGGGCGCCGGTGCGGGGAGCGCGGCTGCGGCGGGTTCCTGCCCTGCGTCCATGTCGGCGGGTTCGACGATGCGCGCCTGCACGTCCTTCGGCACGTCCACCAGCACCGGGCCGGGCCGGCCCCCGGTCGCCGTGCGCACGGCGCGGCGGATCGTCGGCGCGATGGCGGCGGTGGCGCGTACCTGCGCATTCCACTTGGTCACCGTGCGCGAGATGCCCAGCGCATCGCATTCCTGGAACGCGCTGGTGCCGATCGACGCCGTCGCCACCTGGCCGCTGATGCAGAGGATGGGAACCGAATCGCTCATGGCGTCGAGCAGGCCCGAGGTGGTGTTGGCGATGCCCGGCCCGGACGTGACGAACACGACGCCCAGGCGGCCCGTGGAGCGCGCATAGCCTTGCGCGGCGTGCACGGCCGCCTGTTCGTGGCGCACCAGCACGTGGCGCAGCCGGGGCTCGCCGGCCAGGGCGTCGTACAGCGGCAGCACGGCGCCGCCGGGGTAGCCGAAGACGGTGTCGACGCCGCAGTCGAGCAGCGTCCGCAGCAGCAGCGCCGCGCCGGTGGGAAGGGATTCCGAGTGAGTATCCATGGCTGAAATTCTATCGATCGAATGCCGGAAAGTGCTTCAATTTTTCAGTTAATATGGGCTGTGCCACTGAAAATATTTCGCAAAATGGACCAATCCAGAAAATCCTTCGACGCCGCCGACCTCCGCATCCTGGACATCCTGATCCGCGATTCGCGCACGCCGCTGCAGGAGATCGGCGAGGCCGTCGGGCTGTCCACGACCTCCTGCTGGAACCGCATCAAGCGCATGACCGAGGCCGGCGTGCTGCAGGGCTACACGGTCCGGGTCGACCTGCCCAGCCTGGGCTGGGAAGACGTCGTGGTGGTCCAGGTCACGCTCGACAACCATAGCGAGGAAACGCTGTACGAGTTCGGGCGCCAGCTGGAACAGATCCCGGAAGTACTGGAGGCCCTGCTCATCTCGGGCGACTACGATTACTTCATCCGCATCGCCGTCAAGGACACGCGCGACTACGAACGGCTGCTGCGCGAACGGCTGTACAAGATCCCCGGCATCCGCCACAGCAAGTCCAGCTTCGTGCTGCGCACGCTGAAGAAGGTCGATACGCCGCTCTAGGCGCCGCGGCCGTATCCCGCGCGCCGCTCCAGGATGCAGGCCCGGCACTCGTACCCGGCGCGCTCGCGCGCGACCACGAAGAATTCGCCGTCCAGCGGCCACAACTCGCCGCACGACGCGCGCAGCTGCTCTTGTCCCAGTTCCGTCTCGGCCATGCGCCGGAACCGTCCCTGCACCCGCTTCCAGGCGACGGCCAGGCCCGGCGCGTTCATGGCCGGCCCCCGGCCGACAATGGCAGCACACGCAGCGGCGCGCCGGCGGCGCAGCCGAGCGCCGCCAGGCAGGCCGGCGCCAGCGGCAGCGCGGCCGCGTGCGGGCCGGCCGCGCCGGTGGCCACGACGGCGCGGAAGCCGGTCCGGCATGTGGTCGCCGCCAGCAGCGGCGGTGCGGCAGCGGCATCGGCGCCGGCGGCCGCCAGCACGCGGCTCTCGCGCACGGCGCGCAGGTCGCGCACGTTGGCCTGCAGCACCGGCCCGCCGTCGAAGATGTCGATGTAGCCGTCGAAATGCAGTCCCTCCCCTTCCAGCATGCGGCGCGCCGGCACGGTGTCGGGGTGGGTGCGGCCGATCGCCGCGCGCGCTTCCTCGCCCAGCAGGTGCGTGTACAGCGGCAGGCGCGGCACCAGTTGCTCGATGAAGCGGCGGTCGCCGCTGCCGCACAGGTCGTCGGCTTCATGGAAGTCCATGCGGAAGAACGGCCGGCCGACGCTGTCCCAGAACGGCGAGCGGCCCTGCTCGTCCTGGTAGCCGCGCATCTCCGCGAAGATGCGCGCGGCGAACAGTTCGGGGAACTGCGCGATGAACAGCAGGCGCGCCTTCGACAGCAGGCGGCCGTTCCAGCCGTGGCGGTAGTCCGGATGCAGGTACAGCGAACACAGTTCGGACGCCCCCGCCAGGTCGTGCACCAGGTGCAGCGACTGCACGCGGTTGACCAGCCCGGACTCGGGGCTGGCGTGCACCGAGGTGCTCAGGCGGTAGTTGTAGAACGGCTCGTCGAGGCCGACGGCGGCCTTGATGGCCGACACCCCGCAGACGCGGCGCGCGGCCGGGTCTTCCAGCACGAACAGGTAGTCGGCTTCCTCCGGTGCGATCGTTGCGGCGAACGAGGCGGCGACGACCTCGAGCCGGCGCGCCAGCGCGGCGCGGTCGGGCTTCAGGGTCGTCATGCCCGGGCCGATCCCCGCGGCCAGCGCGAGGATGGCGTCGAGGTCGGCGACGGTTGCGTTGCGTACCACCAGCATGGCTGCCTCAGCGCTCGGCCGTCGGTTCGATCGCCTCCGGCAGGGCGACGCCGCGGCGCATCCGGTACAGGGTCTCGATCGCCAGCAGCAGCAGGCCCGAGACGCCGCCGACCGCCGCCATCGCCAGGAAGAAGGCGTGCGGCGTCGTGCGTTCCCACGCGGCGCCGACGATCCCCGCCAGCAGGTTGCCGGCGAACGAGCACAGGAACCAGGCGGCGATCGTGGTGGCGCCGAAGTGCTTCGGCGCCAGGCGGGCGAACAGGCCCAGGCCGACCGGCAGGATGTGCAGCTCGGCCAGCGTGAACACGGCGAAGAAACCCACCAGCCACAGCCAGTTGACCGCCTGGACGCCGGCCGCGCCGACGGCGATCAGCAGCGCCAGCGCGGCGTAGCAGGCGCCCATGCCCACGGCGCCGGCAGCCATGCGCCGCAGCGAGGACGACACGCTGCCGCCGTCCGCCGTGGCTCCCGTCGTTCCCGCCCGCCGTGCGCGCACGTTCCACGCATGCACCAGCAGGGGACTGATCAGGAACACGAACATCGGATTGAGCGCCTGGAACCAGGTCGCGGGGATCGCCATGCCGAAGGCCTGGCGGTCGACGCTGGTGTCCATCCACAGCGCCAGCGTATTGCCGGTCTGTTCGTAGGCGGTGCGGTACAGCACCACCGCGAACGCCACGCCCAGCAGCATGGCGAGGTTGCCGGCGCCGTCGCCGGTCCGGCCGGCTTCCGTGTCGGCGCGGGCGGCGCGTGCCGGCGCGTCCGGCGGCAGGTACTTGCCGCCCCAGACGTAGATCGCCAGGCCCAGGCACATGCCGATGCCGGCCGCGCCGAAGCCGTAGTGCCAGCCGTACAGCTCGCCCAGCGTGCCGCACACCAGCGGCGCCAGGAAGCCGCCCAGGTTGACGCCCACGTAGTAGACGTTGAAGGCGGAATCGATGCGCCGGTCGCCCTTCGGGTACAGCAACGGCACCTGGCTCGGCAGGTTCGGCAGGAACAGGCCGTTGCCGACCGCGATGACGGCCATCGCGGCGAAGAACAGCGGCTCGAACGCCATCATGAAGTGGCCGACCGCCATCAGGAGGCCGCCGATGACGACGGCGCGCTTGCGCCCCAGCCAGCGGTCGGCGATCAGGCCGCCGAAGATCGGCGTCAGGTAGACGCCGGCGGCGTAGGCGCCGAAGATGTAGGATGCCGTCGCCTGCGACAGGTTCAGGCCCTTGGTCATGTAGTAGATCTGCAGGGCGCGCATGCCGAAGAAGGAGAACTTTTCCCACGTCTCCGTCAGGAACAGGATGGTGAGTCCCTTCGGCTGGCCGAACCACGTGCCCTGGTCACGCATGGCCGTGCTCCCCGACGCCGGCCGCATCGACCGCATCGATCGCATCCAGCGGCCACATGGGGCGGCGCAGGTGCGCGTACGGCAGGCTTGCCAGGTCGCTGTTCAGGGCGCCCGGGGCGTCGCAGAACAGCGTCTCGCTGGCGATCGGGTCGAAGCAGGCGCGGAAGTGCCGGGTCGACTTCACCACCACC
>DAMAFT010000423.1:0-4611 GCA_031995805.1 Massilia sp. | reverse complement strand
TGTGGCGCGCCAACCTGGACGCGCCGCTGCCGGTGGCCTGCCGCACCGCGCTGGCCTGGCTGGCCGACGAGCGCCAGGCCGAAGGCACCTACGACGGCGCCGAATTCACGGTCGAGGGCGCGCCGCCGCCGGAACGCGACGAGGTGGCGCTGCAGCGCCTGTGGCCGGACTTCGCGGCGCTGTCCGCGCAGCCCGGCTGGGAAGCCACCGCCACGGCCCTGTACGGCCCGCTGCGCGAGTGGGCCGCGGCCAATGCGCACGCCACGCCGTTCGGCGCGGAGGACGAGGCATGAGCGAACTGCTGCAACCCCTGACCTTCCCGCTGCACGGCTCGCGCCTGATCGAGGCCAGCGCCGGCACCGGCAAGACCTGGACCATCGCCGCGCTGTACCTGCGCCTGGTGCTGGGCCACGGCGGCGCCGAAGGGGAAGCCGGCGCCGGATTCGCGCGCCCGCTGCTGCCGCCCGAGATCCTGGTGATGACCTTCACCCGCGCCGCCACGCGCGAGCTGTCGAACCGGGTGCGCGAGCGCCTGGTGCAGGCGGCGCGCCACTTCCGCGGCGAGGACGTGGACGCCGACCCCTACCTGGACCAGCTGGCCGGCGCCTACGACGGCGTGGCGCGCGCGGCGGCCGCGCACCGCCTCATGATGGCGGCCGAGACCATGGACGAGGCGGCCGTGTTCACCATCGACGCCTGGTGCCAGCGCATGCTGCGCGAACACGCGTTCGACAGCGGCAGCCTGTTCGACGAGGAACTGGTCAGCGACGAGCGCGCGCTGCTGGAAGACGCGACCCACGACTACTGGCGCCAGCACGTGTACCCGCTGGCCGAGCCGGAATTCGAAGTGCTGCTGGCCTGCCTGAAGGACGTCGGCAAGCTGTGCAAGGATGTGCGCCACCTGGTCGCGCGCGCCGACCGCCTGGGCACCGACGGCAGCGAGCCGCTGGGCGCGCTGGTCGTGCGCATGCAGGCGCAGCGCAAGGACGAGCTGGCGCGGCGCAAGGCCGACTGGGCCGGGCGCATCGACGCGCTGGAGCAGTGGATCGCCGACCGGCGCGCCGCCGCGCCGAAAGGGTTCGACGGGCGCAAGATGGTCGCCAAGACGCTGGCCGGCTGGTTCGGCAAGCTGCGCGACTGGGTGGCCGACCCGGCGCTGGAAAAGCCCGACCTGACCAAGGCGGCCTGGGAGCGCCTCAGCGGCGCCGGCATCCTGGAAGCCTGCAATCCCGGTTTCGAGCCCGCCATCCCGGCCGACTTCGATGCGCTGCAGGGCCTGAAGGCGTCGTCCGACCCGGTGCGCCCCGCGCTGCTGCGCCATGCCGCCGCGCGCATCGCGCAGCGGGTGGCGGAACTCAAGCGGCGCAACCGCCAGTTCGGCTTCGCCGACATGCTGGCGCGCCTGAAGGCGGCGCTGGAAGGGCCGAACGGCGAGGCGCTGCGGCGCCGCATCGTCGACCAGTACCCGGTGGCGCTGATCGACGAGTTCCAGGATACCTCGCCGGCCCAGTACCGCATCTTCGACCTGTTGTACCGCGTGGCCGACAACGACCCGGCGCGCGGCCTGTTCCTGATCGGCGACCCGAAGCAGTCGATCTACGGCTTTCGCGGCGCCGACATCCACAGCTACCTGGCGGCGCGCCGCGCCACCGCCGGGCGCCACTACCAGCTCGGCACCAACTACCGCTCGGCCGAGCGCCTGGTGGCGGCGGTCAACCGCATGTTCCAGCACGCCGAGGGCGAGGAAGGCGAGGGCGGGCGCCGCGGGCACGCGGCCGGCGCCTTCCGCTTCCGCAAGGACGGCGAGAACCCGCTGCCGTTCGAACCGGTCGGCGCGGCCGGGCGCAAGGAAGCGCTGGTCGGCGTCGACGGCCCGCTGCAGGCGCTGGCCGTGAACGCCGCCGCCATCGCGTTTTCCAGCAAGCCGGCCTACATGGCGTTCTTCGCCGAGCACTGCGCCGAGCACATCGTGGGCCTGCTGGACGACGAGCGGGCGGGCTTCCGGTCCCCGGACGGCGGCTTCGCGCGCCTGAAACTGGCCGATATCGCGGTGCTGGTGAAGGACCGCATCGAGGCCGCGGCGGTCCGGCGCGCGCTGGACCGGCGCGGGGTACGCAGCGTCTACCTGTCGGACAAGGATTCCGTCCTCGCCAGTCCCGAGGCGGCCGACGTGCTGCGCTGGCTGAAGGCGGTGGCCAGCCCGCTCGACGGCACCCTGGCGCGCGCCGCCTTCGCCAGCGCCACCTGCAACCTGCCGCTGGCCGAACTGGTGCACCTGGCCGGCGACGAGCAGGCCTGGGAACGCCGCGTCGAGCAGCTCAAGGCGCTGCACGTGGCCTGGCAGCGCCAGGGCGTGCTGGCCATGCTGCGCCGTTTCATCCACGAGCTGGAACTGCCGGCGCGGCTGCTGCGGCCCGACACGCCGGGCGGGGAGCGCAGCCTGACCAACCTGCTGCACCTGGCCGAGCTGCTGCAGGAAGCCAGCCGCGAGCTGGACGGCGAGCAGGCGCTGATCCGCTGGTTCGGCGAGCAGTTGCAGGAAGAGGGCGAGGACGACGAGCTGGTACTGCGCCTGGAAAGCGACGCCGAGCTGGTCAAGGTGGTCACCGTGCACAAGTCCAAGGGCCTCGAATACCCGCTGGTGTACCTGCCGTTCGCCGCCAGCGCGCGCAAGGCCACCGCCACCAACCGCAGCTTCCTCGACTACGTCGACGCCGGCGGCGAGCGCCGCCTCGACCTGCAGCTGGATGCCGCCGCGCTGGCGGCGGCCGACCGCGAGCGCCTGGACGAGGAAGTGCGCCTGCTGTACGTGGCGCTGACCCGCGCCCGCCATTTCCTGTGGCTGGGCGTGGCGGCCGGGTCCGGCAAGAACGCCGGCCTGCACGAGTCCGCGCTGGGCTGGCTGTTGTCCGGCGGCGCCGAGATCGCGCCCGAGGCCCTGGGCGCCCACTGGGAAGCGCTGCGCGGCGCGCTGGACGGCATCGAGGTGCTGGCGCTGGCCGAACCCGACGGCGTCACGCTGCTGCGCCGCGCCGAGGAACTGCCGCAGCTGGACAACGCCAGGCCCTACGACGCCGGCTTCGAGCGCAACTGGGCGGTGGGGTCGTTCACCTCGCTGACCCGGCACACGGTGGCGGCGCCCACCCGCGCCCAGGAAGAGAACCTGATGGAAGAGGCCGAGCCGGGCACGGTGGAGCCGCTGCGCGCCGAGGATGCGCCCTGGCACCGCTTCCCGCGCGGCTCCACCCCCGGCAATTTCCTGCACGAGCAGCTCGAATGGATGGCGCAGGAGGGCTTCGCGCTGGCCGGCGACGAGGACTTCCGCGCGCGCCTGGCCCAGCGCATCGGCCGCGCCGGCTGGGGCAACCGCGAGGCCGACGCGCTGGCCTGGCTGCGCACCGTCGCCACTACGCGCCTGCCGCCGCTGGGCGCCGCGCTGGCCGACCTGGCGGCGCCGCTGCCCGAGATGGAGTTCTGGTTCCCGAGCCGGCGGCTGCCGCCGGGCGCGCTCGACGCCCTGTGCCGGCGCCACCTGCTGGGCACGGCGCCGCGCCCGGCGCTGTCCGGGCGCGAACTGCACGGGATGCTGAAGGGCTTCATGGACCTCGTGTTCGAGCACGACGGCCGTTACTGGGTACTGGACTACAAGTCGAACGCGCTGGGGCCGGGCGACGCGTCCTACACGCGCGCGGCGATGGCGGCGGGGATGGCGGCGCACCGCTACGACATCCAGGGCGCGCTCTACCTGCTGGCCCTGCACCGGCTGCTGCGCGCGCGCCTGGGCGACGGCTATGACCCGGCGCGCCAGCTGGGCGGGGCCGTGTTCCTGTTCCTGCGCGGGATCGCCAATCCGGCCACGCACGGCTGCTACCTGATCGAACCCGACCCGGCGCTGCTGGACGGACTGGACCGCCTGCTGGGCGATGGACGAGACCACGATGATTGAAGAGACCACTACCGTCGACACGCGCGGCCCGCTCGACCCGTTCTGGGACGAGGTCGGGCGCCTGACCGAGGCGGGCGAGCTGCGCCGCCTGTCCGGCGTGTTCGCCCGCTTCGTCGCCACGCTGGGCGCGCCAGGCGGCGAGAACAATGGGGCACTGCTGCTGGCGGCCCTGGTGTTGTCCGAACTGGAAGGGCGCGGCCACAGCTGCCTGCTGCTGGCCGACCTGGCCGACGCTCCCGCCGCGCTGCTGGGTTGGCCCGAGGACGACTGGAAGGCGCTGGCGAAGGCGGCGAAGCCGCTGCCCCGGGGCGCGAAAGGCTGGAGCGTGCTGCTGGGCGGTTGCGAGCAGGTCTGGCGCACCGACGACCTCGACTATGGCCAGCCGCTGGTGCTGGACGACACCCGCCTGTACCTGCGCCGCTACTGGCGCGACGAGACCCTGGTGGCGGAATCGGTGCGCGCGCGCGCGCTGGCGCGGCGTGCCGTCGACCCGGCCCCGGTGAAGCGCATGCTCGACATGCTGTTCACGTCGCCGCGCGCTCCCGCCAGCGCCCAGAAGCCGGACTGGCAGAAGCTGGCCTGCGCGGTCGCACTGCGCGGCGCGATCGCCATCATCACGGGCGGCCCCGGCACCGGCAAGACCTATACGGTGGCGCGCCTGCTGG
>DAMAFT010000422.1:0-4615 GCA_031995805.1 Massilia sp. | reverse complement strand
CCTGCGCCGACAGGGTGGCCGAGGCCAGGTCGGCGGCGCTGGCCTGGGCGCTGGCGCTGGCCGCGGTGACGCCCGCGCGCAGGCGGCCCCACACGTCCGGCTCCCAGCTGCCGCCGAGCGACAGCCGGTAGTTGTTGGCGACGTTGCCGCCGCCGCCACCGCCGATGATGTTGCCGTTGGCGTCGACGGTGGCCGCACCGCCGCCGCCACGCGTCCCCGAGCGCGTGCCCGACGCGCTCAGCGAGACCGTCGGGAACAGGCTGGCGCGCTGTTCGGCCACCAGGGAGCGCGCCTGCGCGTAGGCGGCGACGGCCGCCGCCACGTTCTGGTTCGAGACTTCGACCTGGGCCGCCAGCGCGTCCAGTACCGGGTCGTTGAACAGGGCCCACCACGGCCCGCGCTCGAGCGCGTCGGCCGGCGCCGCCGGCACCCAGCCCTGCATCTCCTTGAAGTTCGCCGGCGCCGGCGTGGCCGGCACCTGGTACGCCGGGCCGACCGCGCAGCCGGCCGCCAGCACGGCGGCCAGCAGGATGGCAAGGGTGGAACGGGTCGGCAAGGTGGTGCGCTGGACTGCTTTCATGCTTGTCTTGTTCATGGATTGGTAGTGAGCGAAGGCTGGTCGCCGGCCGGATGGCGCACCAGGTGGTGCTCGTCCGGGTTGCGGGTGCGCAGCTTGTCGAGGTAGACGTAGACGACCGGCGTGGTGAGCAGGGTCAGCAGCTGGCTGGCGACCAGGCCGCCGATGATGGCGATGCCCAGCGGCTGGCGCAGTTCCGAACCCTCGCCGAAGCCGATCGCCAGCGGCAGCGCGCCGAGCGCCGCGGCCAGCGTCGTCATCAGGATCGGGCGGAAGCGCAGCAGGCAGGCTTCGCGCACCGCCTCGGTAGCGGACAGCCCGCGTGCGCGCTCGGCCTCGAGCGCGAAGTCGATGATCAGGATGGCGTTCTTCTTGACGATGCCGATCAGGAGGAACACGCCGATCAGCGCGATGATCGAGAACTCCATCTTGAACATCAGCAGGGCCAGCACGGCGCCGACGCCCGCCGAGGGCAGCGTCGACAGCACCGTCACCGGGTGCACCAGGCTTTCGTACAGCACGCCCAGCACGATGTAGATGACGACGATGGCCGTCAGGATCAAGAGCGGCTGCTGCTGGTTCGATTCCTGCGCCTGCTTGGCCTGGCCCTGGAAGCTGCCGCGCACGTTGACCGGCATGCCGATGTCGGCCTCGGCCTGGCGCACCGCTTCCTGCGCCTGCGACAGCGAGTAGCCCTGGGCCAGGTTGAACGAGATCGTCGTGGCCAGTTCGCCGTCCTGGTGGTTGACGGAGCTGGGCGTCGAGCGCTCGGCGAAATGCGCGATGGCCGACAGCGGCACCATGGTGGTGGCGCTGGTGGACAATGCGGCGCCGCTGGACGGGTCGCGCGCCGCGGTCAGGTTCGAGGTGCTGGACGGGGTGCCGCCGCCGGAGCCGGTGCTGGACACCGACGTGGTGGTGGCGCCCGCCGCGGCGGTGGCGGTGCTGCCGGTGGCGGCACTCGCCGTTGCCGTCGTCGCCGTCGTCGCCGTCGTCGAGGTAGCGGACGCGCCCGTGGTCGTGCTGCTGCCGGTCGCCGCCTTGGCCGGCACGTAGACGTCGTTCAGCGCCTCCGGCGACTGCGCATACTTCTGCGCCACGCCCATGATCACGTGGTACTGGTTCAACTCGTCGTAGATGTTGGCGACCTGGCGCTGGCCGAAGGCGTTGTACAGCGCATTGTCGACGTCGCGCGCGCTGATGCCCAGGCGCGCCGCGCTCTGCGTGTCGATCTGGACGTAGGTCTCGACGCCGTTCTCGGCCTGGTCGGTGTCGACGTCGGTCAGCGCCTTCTGCGCCTTCATCGCGTCGGCCAGCTTCGATGCCCAGCTCTTCAGGTCGTTGCGGTTGTCGCTCTTGAGCGTGTACTGGTAGGTCGAGTTGCTCTGGCGTCCGCCCATGCGCAGGTCCTGCACCGGGTTCAGGAACAGCTGCACGCCGGTCACCTTGGCCAGTTTCGGGCGCAGGCGCGCGATCACGGCCTGGCCGTTCTCGCCCTTGGCGCGCTCGCCGGCAGGCTTGAGGTTGAGGAACATGAAGCCGCCGCCGGCGCGCGAGCCGCCGGTGAAGCCGACCACCGTGTCGACCGCCGGGTCGCTCTTGATGATGTTCACCAGCTGGCGCAGCTTGCCCTGCATGGCCTGGAACGAAATGCTCTGGTCGGCGCGCATGCCGCCGTTGATCTGGCCGGTATCCTGCTGCGGGAAGAAGCCCTTGGGCGCGGCCGCGAACAGGAACACGTTCAGGGCCACCACGAAGGCCAGGATCACCATCACCAGCCACTTCATGTCGAGCGCCCAGTCGAGCGCGTGCTCGTAGGCCTTCAGGGTGCGGTCGAAGCCGCGCTCGGACAGGCGCGCCAGCAGGCCCGGCCTGCGCTCGATCTTCTCGCCCGGCTTGAGCAGCAGCGCGCACAGCATCGGCGTGGTGGTCAGCGAGATCACCAGCGAGATCATGACGGCCACCGACAGCGTGACGGCGAATTCGCGGAACAGGCGGCCCACCTGGCCGCCCATGAACAGCAGCGGGATGAACACGGCCACCAGCGACAGGCTGATCGACAGCACCGTGAAGCCCACTTCCTGGGCGCCCAGCAGCGCGGCCTTGACCCTGTCCATGCCCGCTTCCACGTGGCGGCTGGTGTTTTCCAGCACCACGATGGCGTCGTCGACGACGAAGCCGGTGGCCACCGTGAGCGCCATCAGCGACAGGTTGTTGAGCGAGAATCCGATCATGTACATGACGCCGAAGGTGCCCAGCAGCGACACCACGGTCGCCACCGCCGGCACCACGGTGGCGCGCACGCTGCGCAGGAACACGCTCACCACCAGCACCACCAGCAGGATCGAGATCACCATGGTGAACTCGATCTCATGCAGCGAGGAGCGGATCGAATTGGTCCGGTCGGACGCCACCTGCATGGTCACGTCCTGCGGCAGCTGGGCCTGCAGGCTGGGCAGCAGTGCGCGCACGCCGTCGACGGTCTCGATGACGTTGGCGCCCGGCTGGCTGGTCAACAGCACGATGACGGCCGGCTGGCCGTTGAACAGGCCGAGGGTATTGATGTTCTCGACGCTGTCCTGCACCTCGGCGATGTCCTGCAGGCGGATCGCGGCGCCGTCGCGCCAGGCCACGACCAGGCCGCGGTAGTCGGCGGCGGTGCGGCCGTTGGTCGGGGTGTTCGCCTGCGAATAGATCTGCAGGCGCATGCCGCTGCCTTCGAGCGCGCCTTTCGGGCGGTTCGGGTTGCTGGCCTGGATCGCCGCGCGCACGTCCTCGCTGGACACACCGTAGCGGTTCATCTGGTACGGGATCAGGTCGACGCGCACGGCCGGCAGCGAGCCGCCGCCGATCTCGACGTCGCCCACGCCCTTGACCTGGGCCAGCTTCTGCTGCACCAGGTTCGACACCTCGTCGTAGACCTGGCCCGGCGTGCGCGTCTTCGAGGTCAGCGCCAGGATGATCACCGGCGCGTCGGACGGATTGGCCTTGCGGTAGGTCGGGTTGCTGCGCAGCGTGGACGGCAGGTCGGCGCGCGACGCGCTGATCGCCGCCTGCACCTCGCGCGCGGCCGAGTCGATCTGGCGGTTCAGCTCGAACTGCAGGCTGATGCGGGTGGAGCCGTTGCCGCTGTTCGACGTGATCTCGTTGACGCCGGCGATGGTCGCCAGGCGCCGCTCCAGCGGCGTCGCCACCGAGCTGGCCATCGTGTCGGGGCTGGCGCCGGGCAGGTTGGCCGACACCGAGATCGCCGGGAAGTCGACCTGCGGCAGCGGCGACACCGGCAGCACGAAGAAGGCGCCGATGCCGGCCAGCGCCAGCCCGACGGTCAGCAGGATCGTGGCGATCGGGCGGCTGACGAACGGCTTCGAGAGATTCATGCGCCGACCTCGCGGCCCGGGCCGCCGGCCGGGGTCGCTCCGGGACCGGCCGGCCTGGCCGGCTCCTGGCCGCCCCAGCGCCGCGCCAGGCGGTCGAACACCAGGTAGATCACCGGGGTCGTGTACAGGGTGAGCATCTGGCTGACGATCAGGCCGCCGAAGATGGCCAGGCCCAGCGGCCGGCGCAGCTCGGCGCCCTCGCCCCAGCCGAACATCAGCGGGACGGCGGCGAACAGCGCCGCCAGCGTGGTCATGATGATCGGGCGGAAGCGCAGCATCGCGGCCTGGTGGATCGCCGTGCGCGGGGCCTTGCCCTCGTCGCGCTCGGCCTCGATGGCGAAGTCGATCATCATGATCGCGTTCTTCTTGACGATACCGATGAGCAGGATGATGCCGATGATGCCGATCACGCCCAGGCCCTGGCCGCTGATCATCAGCGCCAGCAGCGCGCCCACGCCCGCCGACGGCAGCGTCGACAGGATGGTCAGCGGGTGGATGTAGCTCTCGTACAGCACGCCCAGCACGATGTAGACGCACACCACGGCGGCCAGGATCAGCCACAGCTGGTTCGACAGCGAGGCCTGGTAGGCGCCGGACGCGCCCAGGAAGGTCATGCTGACCGAGGCCGGCAGCTTGATCTCCTCGGCCACCTCGCGGA
>DAMAFT010000421.1:0-4615 GCA_031995805.1 Massilia sp. | reverse complement strand
TTCCCGATCAACCAGGTCGTCCGCAAGCTGGCAGCCGCCCTGGCCACCGGCTGCTCCTTCCTGTGCAAGGCGCCGGAAGAGACCCCGGCCTCGCCGGCCGCGCTGTTCCAGTGCTTCGTCGACGCCGGCGTGCCGGCCGGCACGGTCGGCCTGGTGTTCGGCGACCCGGCCGAGATTTCCGGCTACCTGATCCCGCACCCGGTGATCCGCAAGGTCACCTTCACCGGCTCGACGCCGGTCGGCAAGCAGCTGGCGGCGCTCGCCGGCGCCCACATGAAGCGCGTGACGATGGAACTGGGCGGCCACGCCCCGGTCATCGTGGCCGAGGACGCCGACGTGGCGCTGGCGGTCAAGGCCGCCGGCGGCGCCAAGTTCCGCAATGCCGGCCAAGTGTGCATCTCGCCGACCCGCTTCCTGGTCCACAACAGCGTCAAGGGCGACTTCGTGCGCGCGATGGCCGCCCATGCCGAAGGACTGAAGCTGGGCGACGGCCTGCTGGACGGCACCACGCTGGGCCCGCTGGCCAACGCGCGCCGCGTGGCGGCGATGAGCAAGGTGGTCGAGGATGCGGCCGCCCGCGGCGCGCAGGTCGTCACCGGCGGCAAGCGCGTGGGGGAGGAGGGCAACTTCTTCGCGCCGACCATCCTGGCCGACGTCCCGCTCGACGCCAGCGTGTTCAACGACGAGCCGTTCGGCCCGGTGGCGGCGGTGCGCGGTTTCGACACGCTGGACGAAGCGATCGCCGAGGCCAACCGCCTGCCGTTCGGCCTGGCCGGCTATGCCTTCACCCGCTCGATCAAGAACGCCCACCAGCTGATGCACCGCATGGAAGTCGGCATGCTGTGGCTGAACCAGCCGGCGGCGCCGAGCGCCGAGATGCCCTTCGGCGGCGTCAAGGATTCGGGCTACGGTTCGGAAGGCGGCCCGGAGGCGCTCGAGGCCTATTTGAACACCAAGGCGGTGTCGATGATCGGCGTCTGATCGCCGCAAGACCGCCGTCCCGGCGCAGCCCGGGACCCGGTTTTTTGCGCCAGGCCGGCTGCGCCGCGCGTCCGGGGTGCGGTCGTCGCGGGCCGTGCCGGGCATCAGGCCAGGCGCCCCTCCGGCACGGCGCCGCCCTGCAGCCGGCGCCATGCCGCCAGGTCGCCCGCCAGGCGGCAGAGGAACCAGCCGTTGGCGATGCCGAACAGCGCGCAGGCCAGCGCGGCGAAGCCGGTATCGCGGGCGAGGCCGGGCTGGACCGCCAGCGCCACCGACACGGCATACTTGGTGCAGAACAGCGCCAGCATCATCGCCAGCGGCGCCCAGCTGCCGTGCAGGCGCACCCGGCCCGGGGCGGCGCCGGCGGACAGGCGTGCCCGGCCGAACCGGAAGGTCGCCACCAGCGTCGCGCCGGCCGCCGCGGCCCAGGCCGTCCAGGCCGGCGCGTCGGCGCCGAACTTCCTGCCCATGTCTTCCAGCGCCAGCGCCAGCATCACCGCGGGGATGACGAACAGCTTGCGCATGCCCGTTTCGCGTTCGCGCGCCGCCAGCACGCCGCGGTAGACGATGAAGGCCAGGATGGCCCATACGTAGAGGGGAGTGTGGCTCAGGATCTGGTGCGGCATGGTCGGCTCCGTGAATGTGAGAAAGAGTGGATCGGGTGATGCCATCTTGCGGTAGACCGCGGCGTGGCGCGGCGGTTTGCGACGAAGCGCGGCCTTGCGGCGCGAAGTGCAGCCGGCCGGCGCGAAGTGACAACGCAGGACAATGCACGGACTGAACAAGTTGCCACATTATGCAACTAACCGACAGTGCGCGGCAGCGACATGCCGCCATCAGGCGCCACGGCGAGGGCAGGGCGCCGGCGGCCGAATCGTGCGCCCGTCCGGATCCGGAAGACTATGATGGGAAATGCCTGTCCGCCATTCCACATGGGATTGCAATCCCGGGCAAACCCAGGAGTCCGCCTTGAATCTCTCGCCGCTTCCCCTGGCCGTCTTCGTCGTCGACGCGAACGGCGCCGTCACCGGCTGGAACCGGGCTTGCGAGAAGCTGGCCGGCTATACCGCGGCCGACATGCGCGGCAGCAGGCTCGGGGAGGTAGTCGACTTCGACGACGGTGCCGGCACCGCGCCGCGGGACCTGGCGCACATGGATTCGGAGACGACCGGCAGGCTGGCCTGCGCCGACGGCCGGCGCGTGCCGGTGCGCGTCACCGTGGCTCCGCACTCCTACGATACGACTGTCCCCGGTTCCTACAGCGTGATCCTGGCGCCGCGCCAGGCGCTGGCGGCGGGGCGCCACGCGCTGATCCAGGACCTGGCGGTGGACGACATCATCGAAGGGCTGCCCTGCGTGTTCTACGTGATCGACCGCAGCGGCCACCTGCTGCTGTGGAACCGCCAGCTCGAGGTGGCGCTGCAACTGCCGAGCGCGGAGATGCCGAGCCTGAACGTGAAGCGCTTCTTCGACCCGAAGACGCGCCCGGTCGTGGTCTGCAACATCATGGCCGCCTTCGAGCACGGCGAATCCACGCACGAAGCGGAGATGGTGGGACGGCTGGGCAAGCGTACCAGCTTCCTGTTCCACTGCGCGCGCACCAGCCTGGGCAGCCTGCCCTGCGTGTTCGGCACCGGCCTGGACATCACCGCGCGCAAGCAGGCCGACAAGGCATTGCGGCTGCGCGAGCGGGCCCTGAGTGCGAGCGTGAACGCGATCGTGATCACCTGTCGCCACGGCGTCGAGCACCGCATCGAATACGTGAATCCCGCCTTCGAGCACCTGACCGGCTATACGCTGGCCGAGGTCAAGGGGCGCGACCCGCGCTTCATGCGCGTCCCCGGCTGCGACGTGGAAGAGGGGCACCGCATCACGGCGGCCCTGCGGCGCAGGGAGAGCGTGCGCGCGCTGCTGCGCAATGCGCGCAAGGACGGCTCGATCTTCTGGAACGACCTGCGCATCGATCCGGTGGCGGCGGCCGACGGCGAGGTCACGCACTTCGTCGCCGTCATCAGCGACGTCACCGAGGCGCGCCACTACGAACGGCGCCTGCAGCACCTGGCCCACCACGATCCGCTTACCGGCCTGGCGAACCGCGTGCTGTTGCAGGAACGGCTGGCCGAGGCGGTGGCGGCGAGCGTGCGCGCCGGCGGCCAGGGCGCGCTCGCCTTCCTCGACCTGGACAACTTCAAGCATATCAACGACACCTTCGGCCACGAGGCCGGCGACGCCGTGCTGCGCGCCATCGCCGCGCGCCTGCGCGCCAACACGCGCGACCAGGACACCGTGGCACGGGTGGGCGGCGACGAATTCGTCCTCGTCATCAAGGACCAGCCGGGACTGCAGCAGCTGGCCGACCTGGTCGAGCGCATCCGCGCCGCCGTGGCGCTCCCGGTCGACGTCGGCGGCCAGGAAATCCTGCCCGGCGCCAGCATCGGCGTGGCCGTGTTCCCGCGCGACGGCGACACGCCCGGCCTGATGATGCGCGCCGCCGATGCCGCCATGTACCACGCCAAGGCGCTCGGCCGCAACAATGCACAGTTCTATTCGGCCGAGCTGAACCAGGCCGTCCACCTGCACCTGCAGTTCGAGGCCAGCCTGCGGCGCGCGCTCGGCAACGGCGAACTGGCACTGGACTACCAGCCCAAGGTCGACCTGCGCAGCGGCCGCGTGGTCGGCGCCGAGGCGCTGATCCGCTGGCGCCATCCGCAGCAGGGGCTGGTCGGCCCCGACCAGTTCATCCCGGTGGCCGAGCAGACCGGCCTGATCGTGCCGATCGGCGAATGGGCGATCGCCGAGGCGTGCCGCACGCTGCAGGGCTTCCGCGAGGACGGCATCGACGGCCTCGTCATTGCCGTGAACCTGTCGGCGCGCCAGTTGCGCCAGCGCCAGTTCGTGGCGCGCCTGGCCGCCATCCTGGAGCGCTACCACGTCGATCCGCACTGCCTCGAACTGGAAGTGACGGAAAGCCAGCTGATGGACAGCCCGCGCGATGCCCTGGAGGCGCTGGCGGGCCTGAAGGAACTCGGCGTGCGCCTGTCGATCGACGACTTCGGCACCGGCTACTCGAGCCTGAGCCACCTGCAGCAGTTCCCGGTCGACACCATCAAGATCGACCGCTCCTTCCTGGGCAGCGTGCAGGACGACGGCCACGCGGTGATCACGCGCGCCATCATCGCGCTCGGCCACAATCTCAAGCTCGGCGTGGTGGCCGAGGGCGTGGAAACGCGCGAGCAGCTGCACTTCCTGCGCGCGCACCATTGCGACCAGATGCAGGGATATTATTTCAGCCCCGCGCTGCCGCGCGAGGACCTGCGCCAGATGCTGCACCGGGGGACGCGGCTGGACGATTGACGCCGCGCTCCGGTGTCACAGCCGCAGCGCATCCTCCAGCTGGCGCGGGCTGATCTTGAGTACCCGGTCGGTCTTCTCCACCTTGAACCAGCGCTGCGTATTGTCGGCGTTGTTGACGATCGGCTTGCCGCCGTCGACCTGCTGGATCGACAGCTTGAAGTAGGACAGCCGTGGCGGCAGGTCGAGCACCACGTCGCTGCCCCACAGCAGCGGCGTCGGGCTGCCCGCGTCGACCTTTTGCGCGGTCACGGTGCGGACTTCGGTCCAGGCCACGGTGCCC
>DAMAFT010000420.1:0-4624 GCA_031995805.1 Massilia sp. | reverse complement strand
CGTTGCCGACGAAACCGTCGCACACGACGACGTCGACCGTGCCCTTGAAGATGTCGTTGCCCTCGACGTTGCCGTGGAAGTTCAGCACGCCGCGCGCGTGGTCTTCGCGCAGCAGGGCGGCGGTGGCCTTGATCGTCTCGGTGCCCTTGATTTCCTCGGTGCCGACGTTCAGCAGGCCGATGCTCGGGCGGCGGTGTTCCATCGCCTCGAACAGCACCGCGCCCATGATGGCGAACTGGTGCAGGTGGTGGGGTTCGCAGTCGACGTTGGCGCCCAGGTCGAGCATATAGGTCGGGCCACCCTTCTGGTTCGGCAGGATCGACGAGATCGCGGGGCGGTCGACGCCGGGCATGGTCTTGAGCACGTAGCGCGAGATCGCCATCAGCGCGCCGGTATTGCCGGCGGAAACGCAGACGGCGGCGCTGCCGTCCTTGACGAGCTCGATCGCCACGCGCATCGACGAATCCTTCTTGCGGCGCAGCGCCACTTCGACCGGATCGTCCATGGCCACCACTTCGGAGGCGTGCTTGACGGACAGGCGCGGATTGTCGGCCGCGTGGTGTTTCTTGAGTTCAGCGCGCACCTGCTCTTCGGGGCCGACGAGGATCAGCTCCGCTTCGGGTTCGCGCTTGAGGAATGCGAGGGCTGCCGGAATGGTCACCGAGGGACCATGGTCTCCGCCCATGCAGTCGATGGAAATTTTAATTGTCATTTGTCGGGATGAACCGCGGGCTCACGGTCGGCCGGCGGCGGCGGGTCCGCGGACAGGCGACGACGAAGCGTAGCGGACCGGGACGGCGGGATGGAAAATGACGGTGCGCCGGCGCGGATGACAGCCTGCAGCACGGGACATGCAAAACAAAAAGCGGCGCCACGCACTTGACATACGTTGCACCGCTTTCATGGAACAAAACAGCAAGACGTCGATTACTCGTCGTTCTTGGTCTTGATCACTTTGCGACCACGGTAGAAACCGTTCGGGCTGATGTGGTGACGCAGGTGGGTTTCGCCGGTGGTCGGCTCGACTGCCAGGTTCGGTGCAACCAGGAAGTCGTGCGAACGGTGCATGCCGCGCTTCGACGGGGATTTCTTATTCTGCTGAACTGCCATGATGACTCCTAAACATAAGTTCTAAAATTCTAACACATTCGACTTGCAATGACATGCGCATCGAGTATCCCAGCGGCAATAACAAGATTGCCGTTATTGCCGACATGTTTCACGCAGCCTTACAACGAAAACTTCATACTCGAGTTGCACGCGTTTGACACGTCTTTGATGCAATGCGGGCGTTACGGCGCCCTACCCTGCAAATTCTGTACAGCTTATTCTGGCTTGAGGCTCTTCAGTGCCGCGAACGGCGATACCTTCTCGGACTTCACGGAGTCCACCAGCGTGGTATCGGGGCACACCTCGTGTTTCGGTGCCTGCGGCAGGGCCAGCAGGGCTTCGTCTTCCAGCAATTGGCGGATGTCCATGGCGTGGTCGCCGACGATCACGTCGATGGATTCGTCGTCGAGGATTTCCTCGATCTCGTCCGCATCCGCGTCATCCTTGCCCAGCACCAGCACGGTCGACGAATCGATGTCGTAGCCGAAGGGCTGCAGGCAACGCTGGCAGGCCAGCTGGACGGTACCGGAGACGGATAAGGTCATCATCGGATACCCCTGACGGGTCTGGCCGCCCTGGATCGACCAGGCAATCGTGCCGGACGGGTCGACGCAATCGGCCGCCAGGCGGGTCATTTCCGCGACCGGCGTAACGCCTTCGCGATAGCCGTTGTTCCGACAAAAATCGAAAGCGTCGATGACAAAAGCGCTCATTTGGAAAAACTTCCCCGGAAAACCTGCGATAATAACAGGCTTATCCCCGGGCAGTCAAAGACTCCGTGCGTTTTTCCGGCAGTTTTGCCGCAGCCCGGTCCGGCTTGCCGAACCACCGCTATCTATCTGTTTTGCTTATGAATATTGGACAGGGCGACATCATACCAAGTTCCGCCGTACGCCGCACGCCCCCGCGCCTGGTCCTCGCGTCCAGCTCGGCCTACCGGCGCGAACTGCTGGAACGCCTGCGCCTGCCCTTCGAGGCGATTGCCCCGCACGTCGACGAGACGCCGCTGGCCGGCGAAGCGCCGCAGGAAACCGCGCTGCGCCTGGCGCGCGACAAGGCCGCCGCCGTCGCCCGCCTGCATCCGGATGCGCTGGTGATCGGCTCGGACCAGGTCGCCACGCTGGACGGCGAACAGATCGGCAAGCCCGGCGACCATGCGCGCGCCCTGGCCCAGTTGCAGAAAATGCGCGGGCGCCGCGTCGTGTTCCATACCGCCCTGTGCCTGTGGGATGGCCGCACCGGCACCTGCGAACTGGAAAACGTGCAGGTCTTCGTGACCTTCCGCGACCTGCCGGACGCCGAACTCGACGCCTACCTGCACATCGAGCAACCCTACGATTGCGCCGGCAGCGCCAAGAACGAGGGCCTGGGCATCGCCCTGCTCGAACGCATCGACAGCAGCGACCCGAGTGCCCTCACCGGCCTGCCGCTGATCGCCCTGACCGGCATGCTGCGCCGTGCCGGCATGCCATTTTTTACTTGACATCCTTATGCCCGGTACCCTCTACCTCATTCCCAACACCCTCGGCCCCACCGATGCCGCGCCGCGCGCCCTGTCCCATATCCTGCCCGAGCAGGTGCAGGACATCGCCAGCAAGCTCGACTATTTCGTGGCCGAGAACGCCAAGACGGCGCGCGCCTTCCTGAAACTGGTCGCCGTCGACCACCCGCTGGCGCGGCCGCTACAGGAAATCCGGATCGAGGAATTGAACGTGAACACCCCAGCGCAGGCGCTGTCCGCGCTGCTGGCCCCGCTGCTGGAAGGCCGCGACGCCGGGCTGGTATCGGAAGCGGGCGTGCCGGCCGTGGCCGACCCGGGCGCCGACCTGGTCCGCCTGGCGCACCAGCACGGCATTGTCGTGCGGCCGCTGGTCGGCCCGTCGTCGCTGCTGCTGGCCGTCATGGCCAGCGGCCTGAACGGCCAGAGCTTCGCCTTCAACGGCTACCTGCCCACCGATGCGGCCCAGCGCAGCAAGCGCATCCAGCAGTTGGAACAGCGTTCGCGCAGCGAACAGCAGACGCAGTTGCTGATCGAGACCCCCTACCGCAACGGCGCGATGCTCGAGGCCCTGGTCAGCGCCTGCCAGCCGGGCACGCTGGTCTGCGTCGCCACGGACCTGTCGCTGCCGACGGAATCGGTGCGCACGCTGACGGCCGCCAAATGGAAAGCCCAGCTGGCGTCCGGCAAGGCGCCGGACTTCCACAAGAAACCGACCGTCTTCCTGTTCCTGGCCCAGTAACCCGAAAAATTCGGGGTGGGGAATGCGATGGCCTAGCGCATTTCCGCGCTGAGTTCGCGTACCCAGCCGAAGGCGGCCAATTCGATCTCGCGCACTTGCTTGACGGACAGGCCCAGCTTGCCTAGCGCATCGCCCAGCGCACGGCTGCATTGGTTGCCTTCCAGTTCCTCGACCACGTCGAGCATGGCGCCGAAGTCGCCGGCGCGGTCCAGCAGCGCGGCGCGGACCTCGGGCGAGACATCCACGCGCGCCAGGATGTCCTGCATCGGCAGCGAAAACAGCGCGTCCATCAGCGACATGATGCCGATCGTGAATGCGGTGCTGGCACCGCCGACGTCGCCGGGACGCAGCGTCAGCGTCATCAGTTCCAGCAGGCGCCCGCGCGTCGTCGCCATCTGCAGCAACGGGGAGTTCGGCTCGATGTGGCCGTCCGGGCTGCCGTACAGCAGGATCTGCACCCAGCGCTGCAGCTGGCTGCGGCCGAGCTGGGCCAGCGCCTGCGGGATCGATTCGATGCGTTCGCCGCCCGCGCCCCCCAGGTGGCTGTTCGCCAGGCGCAACAGGTTCAGGCTCAGCAGCGCGTCGCGCTTGACGGCTTCCTCGATCGCCGCGGCGTCCGCGTTCGCGCCGATCAGGTCGAGCAGGCGCAGCAGGCCCATCTCGGAAGGCGTGATCTTCTTGCCCGACAAGATCGCCGGGCGCGCAAAATAATAGCCCTGGAAATATTCGAAGCCGAGGTCCATGCACAGCTGGAATTCCTCGACGGTCTCGACCTTTTCCGCCAGCATCTTCTGGCCGGGCCGGCGCAGCGTCTTCGCCAGTTCCGCCAGCCGGTCGCGGCCGACGCCCTTCAGGTCGATCTTGATCACGTCGACCATGTCGACCAGCTTGCGCACGAGCTCCGAATGACCGATGACGTCGTCGAGCGCGAACTTGAAGCCGAGCTCCTTCAGCTCGGCGACCCGGGCCAGCACGTCCGCGGTCGGGCGCACGGTTTCCAGGATTTCGAGGATGACCTTGTTGGGCGGCAAGAAGCGCACGAAATCGCTCTTCAGCACGACGGCGTCGACGTTCACGAAGGCCAGTTGCTCGCCCACCACCTGGTGCATCCCCAGCTGCGACGCATGAGAGATCACGGCGGCCGTGGCGGCGGCGTAATCGGTCAGTTGCGCGTCCTCGTGGTCCGGGGCGGCGCGAAACAGCAGCTCGAAGGCCACCAGTTTCTGGTCGCGCCCGAGGATGGGCTGACGCGCCAGGTAAAACTCGTCGGACGG
>DAMAFT010000419.1:0-4633 GCA_031995805.1 Massilia sp. | reverse complement strand
AGGCGAGATGCTGACCTTCACCGGCATTCCGTACTTCGCGCCGGACCTGTTCCGCACCGTGCGCATCCGCAACCCGCTCAAGACCAAGCAGCTCCACAAGGGCCTGCAGCAGCTGGGCGAGGAGGGCGCCGTGCAGGTGTTCAAGCCGGTCATGGGCAGCGACCTGATCCTGGGCGCCGTCGGCGTGCTGCAGTTCGAGGTGGTGGCGAGCCGCCTGCTCAACGAGTACGGCGTCGACGCCGTGTTCGAGTCCAGCAGCATCAGCAGCGCGCGCTGGGTCTCCAGCGACGACAAGAAGTCCTTGTCCGACTTCGAGCAGGCGCTGGCGCACAACGTCGCCTACGACGCCGCCGGCAACCTGGCCTACCTGGCGACGTCGGGCGTCAACCTGCGCCTGACGCAGGAACGCTGGCCGAAGCTGCAGTTCCACGCGACGCGCGAGCACGCGGCGAAGCTGGACTGACCCTGGGCGGCACGCACCTGCGATGCCGCGCACACCGGGGTCGGCGCCCTTTGACAAGCAACACCGGGCGCCGACCCCTTGCGATCAAGCCTGCGGCAACCCCTCGGCCAGATCGATCCACCCCTTCGGCTGCGGCTTGCCGCGCTCGCGCATGCCGAAGAACGTCACCACCGGGTCGCCGTGGCCGTCGTAGAACGCCACCGACACGATGCCGGCCCGGCGCACCACATAGCCTGTGCGCAGCGCCGTGTCGCGCAGGTGCAGGTTGAACTGCGGATCGAGCACGTTGAACCAGCCGCGCGCTTCCTCCACCTTGCCCACCTTGCCGCTGTAGATCTGCGCGACGCTGTCGTTGCCCAGGAAAGCCATGATGGCCACCCGGTCCTTCGCGGCGCCCGCCAGCAACTGGCGCACGGCGTGAGGCGCGACCTTCGTCACCCTGCCCGCAGGGCCCTGGCGCATGGCCTGTTCGCGCGTCAGCCTGAACTCGGTCACGATGCGGTTGAACTGGTGCACGTCCGTCATCTCTTCCCAGGCCTGGCGGAATCGGCGACGTCGATCTCGCCGTCGGGCCGCGCGGCCGGCTTCGGCGCGGCCGGCGCCACCTGCAGCGCGGCGCCCTGGTCCGGGTTGCGGAAATCGGCCGCCAGCCTGTCGAACACGGGAATCGCCGCGTCGTTCTTCAGGTACAGCTTGTGCACCGCATTGCCGGCCGCGTCCGCGGTCGCCAGCTGGCGTTCCTCTTCCTTCAGGCGGCTGGCGACGCCGGTGGTCTCGATGACGCCGTTCTCGTTGCGCGTCAGCGCCATCACCCGGCCCAGGTCGAGTGCGCGGCGCATGATCTCGCGCGGCGCGTGGCCGCCGTCCTGCAGCCGGGTCACGCCCTTGAATTGAGATTGATTATCATTCTCAACAAGAAAATGGCGATTGCGTCACCGGCATGTGCGTGCAGTAACCGGGAGTCGTCCGAACAGTGCTTGACTGAATAGCATTGCTTGCTGTCTACTCGTGGCGCCCGCATCGCCGCATGCGCTTTTCGACCCCCGACCCCGACCCGTGCTCGACCTGATCAACGCCATCCCGCGCGAGCTGATGCTCCCGCCCGCCAGCCTGTTCCTGGCGATCGCCGCCGGCCTGCTGCTGTGGCGGCGCTGGCCGCGCACGGGGCGCTGGGTGGCCGGCGCCGGGCTGGCCATGCTGCTCGTGCTGTCGACGACCGGCGGCGCCGACGTCTTCGTCGCGCCGCTGGAGCGCCGGGTCGCGCCCCTGCTGGCGCCGGAACGGGCCGGCGCCCAGGCCATCGTCGTGCTGGCGGCGGGGCGGGTGCGCTTCGCGCCCGAATACGGCAACCGCGACATTCCCGACTACGTCGCGCTGGCGCGGGTGCGCTACGCGGCGCACCTGCAGCGGCGCACCGGGCTGCCGGTCCTGGCGAGCGGCGGCAACGGGGCCAGCGGCGCCGATCCGGCCGCGGACGACAGCGCCTATACCAAGGCCGATGCAATGGCGGTCGCGCTGCGCGAGGACTTCGGGGTGCCGGTGCAGTGGGTCGAGCGGCGCTCGCGCGACACGGCCGAGAACGCGGCCAACAGCGCCGCGCTGCTGCGCGCCGCCGGCGTCCGGCGCGTCCTGCTGGTGACCGATGCGATGCACATGCCACGCGCCCGCGACGCGTTCGCGCGCGCCGGGCTCGAGGTGGTGGCGGCCCCCACCATGTACCTGACCGCCAACGGCAGCGGCGACAATGCCTGGGTGCCCACGGCCGAGGGCATGCGCCGCTCCTGGTATGCGATCTACGAGTGGCTCGGCATCGCCTGGTACCGCGTGCGCCATGGCGGCGCGGCCTGAGCCGGAAGACGCGCCCTCACACGACCAGCAGCGCCTCGACGATGGCGCCGATCCAGCAGGCGGCGAACGCCCAGCCGGCCACGGTCTGCGCCAGCGGCGCCGGCTGGGCTTCCAGGCGCGCCGCCAGCGCCGCCGGGTCGGCCGGCAGCGCACCGCTCAGCAATTGCCCGGCCAGGGCATTGGCCTGGTCGAACGCGGCGTCCGCGTAGACCCAGGCGGCCACGCCCGCCAGCGCCAGGAACAGCAGCCCGCGCGGGCGCCGGCGCAGCCATAGCTGGCCGACCCCGGGAAACACCAGCGCCGACAGCAGCGCACCCGTTACGTTGCGTTTCATCTTCATCCTTCCGCCCCGGGTTTTGATGCTTGACGCATCGCAAGGAGCGTCATCTCCACCCGCGTAAATTCAACTAATGCACGTCAGCAATATCGATCCCCGCGGCCGCCATTGGACCGTGCCTACCCGCCGATAAACCATGTTCGAGGAGACCGCCATGACGCCCGCACCTTCCGACAACCGCGACGGCGCGCCAGCATGCTCGCGCGCCTGAGGATCGGTACCAAGCTGCTGCTGGCCCCGGGCGCCGTGCTGGTGCCGCTGGTGCTGCTGTCCGGCGGCGCCCATGATGCGATGGTACGCCAGAACGAATCGCTCGACAGCATCGTCGGCGAACGCGCCGTGCACATGCGCGCCGCCTCCGACCTTGTCGCCTCCGCCCAGAAGGCGCATGCGCAGGCCTACCAGGCGCTGACCTGGACCGGCGGCAGCTTCGCGCGCGAGCGCGTCGAGCCGCTCGTGCGCGACGTCCAGCTGCAGCACGCCGCCATCGAGCGCGGCTTCGAGCAGCTGGCGCGCATGACCGCCGCCAGCCCGCACGAGCGGCGCTACGTCGAGCAGGCGCGCGCCGCCTGGCGCCAGTACGTGCCGGCCGTGCGCGACGTGCTCGAGATCGTGCCGAACGACCAGTCGATCGGCGCCAACGCCATGTCCAAGGCCGAGCGCGCGTTCGGCACGGTGGCGCTGCGCCTGACCGAGCTGGCGCGGCGCGAACAGGAACTGTCCGAACAGGCGTCGCGCCAGGCCGGGGAAGACTTCGAGCTGATGTCGACGCTGATGCCGCTCGTGGTGGCGCTGTCGGCCGCCGTCTCGCTGGCGATCACGCTCGCCGTGCGGCGTTCGCTGCTGGCCGGGGTCGGGGCGATCGAGGCGGCCGTGCGCGGCCTGGCCAGCGGCGACCTGACGGTGCGCCCGCGCCTGGACGGCAGCGACGAGATCGCCGCCACCTCGCGCGCCCTCGACGCCAGCATCCGCCACCTGAACGGCACGTTGCGCACGGTGCTCGACTCGGCACGCGCGATCGGCGCCGGCTCGCGCGGCATCGTGCTGGGGAGGGGCGGCCTGCCGCCGCGCGCCGGGGTGCGCGATTCGCTCGACCGTACCGCCGCATCGATGCGCGAACTGGCGGCGCAGATGCACCGCAACGCCGACAGCGCCCACGAGGCCGACCGCCTGGCCGCCGGCGCCCTCGACGCGGCCGAGCGCGGCGGCGACGTGGTGCACCGGCTGGTGGCGACGATGGAAGACGTGCGCCGCACGGCGCTGCGGCTGGAGGGCATGGTGGCGGCGATCGACGCCACGCTGGGCCGCGCCGGGACGCTGGCGCTGGAGGCGGCCGGGGCGCACCCCGCCGGTGCCGACGGTGCCGGCGCCGCCGCGCATACCGCCGCCGAACTGCGCCTGCTGGCGGGGCGCGCCCAGGCCGCCGCGCGCGAGGCGCGTGTGCTGGCGCGCGGGGCCGCCGCCGCCATCAAGGAAGGCGCCGCCTGTGCGACGGCCGCCGGCGCCAGCATGGCGGGACTGGCGCATTCGGTGCAGGCGGTGGGCGACATCGTCGGGCGCATTGGCAGCGCCAGCAGCGAGCGCGCGCTCGACCTGGCCGGCGTCAGCCAGGCGATCGTGCAGATGGACGAGATGACGCGCCAGGGCACGCGGATGGTGGAGGAAGCGGCGATGGCGGCGCGCGGCCTGCAGCAGCAGGCGCTGGAACTGTCGCGCGCGGTGGCCGTGTTCCGCCTCGAGGACGCGGTGCAGGGCGCCGCAAAGGAAACGGCCCCGCACGGGACGCCCGGGGAAGACGGGCGTCCCGGCGGGGCCGGGCATCCCTACCTGCGGCTGGCGAGCAGCCGCGGCAAGGGTGCGAAGTCTACCGATTACTCGTAATCGGAGATGGGCGCGCAACCGCAGAACAGGTTGCGGTCGCCATAGGCGTTGTCGGCGCGGCCGACCGGCGGCCAGTACTTCTTCTTGCGCAGCGACGGCACCGG
>DAMAFT010000418.1:0-4652 GCA_031995805.1 Massilia sp. | reverse complement strand
GCGCGGGCGATTACGCGCGCTTGAGCAGCGCCGGCCCCGCCTCGACGCGGTTGCGGCCCCCGGTCTTGGCCGCGTACAGCGCGTGGTCGGCGCGCGCCAGCGCCGCGGTCAGTTCCTCGTTCGGCTCGACCAGGACGACGCCGATGCTGACCGTCATCCGGTAGCCGGCCGCGCAGGACGGCAGCGCCGCCTCGGTGACGGCCTGGCGCAGGCGCTCGGCGGCCTTCAGCGCGCCGTCCAGGCCGACGCCCGGCAGCGCCAGCGCGAATTCCTCGCCGCCCAGGCGGCCCATCAGGTCGTGCTCGCGCAGCAGGCCGCGCGCGGTGGCGGCAAACACGCGCAGGGCTTCGTCGCCGCAGGCGTGGCCGAAGCCGTCGTTGAGCTGCTTGAAGTGGTCGAGGTCGAGCATGGCCAGCGCGATCGGCTTGCGCATGCGCAGCGCCAGCTGGCGCGCGCTGTCGGCCCGCTCGAAGAAGGCACGCCGGTTCAGGGTATCGGTCAGGCCGTCGATCGTGGCCAGGCGGCGCATGCCGGCATCGTCGCGCATCTTGCACAGCAGGAGGAAGCCGAAGCCGTTCACGATCATCAGCAGATAGCTGGACAGATAGGCGAAGCCGAGGATCGGACTCGCATTGAAGTTGCCGATGCGGCCGTTCGCGACCGCCATCCAGATCCAGATCGCCAGCGCGAACATGGCGTCGACGGCGCCGATGATGCGCTGCACCGGCGGCGCATCCTTCTGCGGCCGCAGCAGGATCATTGCGGAGGCCGAGGCGAACAGCGCGATCAGCACGGCGACGACCCAGGCCATCTGCTGGCGCGTGGCGCCGGCGGCGATGGCGCCGGCCACCGCCAGCAGCGCGACGGCGGTGGCCGGGTACAGCACCAGGCGCCAGCGCCGGAAGCCGAAGAACACGCAGTAGGCCGCCATTTCCAGTGCGGTGCCGGCGATCCACGCGAAGCTCGCGAAATCGACCAGCGCCACGCGGCCGAAGTACGGCGCCAGCCAGGCGCAGGTCTGGGCCAGGCCCGTCGCCAGGCGCGCCCACATCCAGGCGTTCAGGCTGCGATCGCGGGGTGCGCTGCGCATGTAACCCGCCATCAGCAGGGCGAATGCGATATTGCCGGCGCCGAGCGCAAGCATGAAGGTCTGGATGTCGATCAATTCGGTCTCTCGGGGACTGGGAGGACGAATCCTGAATGTTATATATGCAATATTTATTGCACTAGGGGAACTATATTACACACATTCCTTTCTTCTGCACGCACGATTTTGCAAGCCCTGCGCCGTGCCGTCATGCGCTGGAAGCGGGAGCCGTTGCGGATGTGTGGCATCCGCGCACTTTGCTGCCGCGTTTGCGGTCACGTTTGCTGTGCCGACGCACCCACATCGACCATAATTGACAAGCAGCCAACCTGGCTGCCTTCCTGGAGTTTTCGTGATCTTCGGTTTCCTGAAATCGCCGTCCCTGTCGCCGCGCCAGCGCCGGCTGCAGGGCACGCAGCTGTTCCGTTCCCTCAAGCCCCTCGAGATCAAGTTCGTGGACGGACTGATGCACGAGCGCCGCTACCTGCCGGACGAAATCGTCTTCGACGAAGGAGAAGAGGGACAGGCGCTGTACCTGGTGATGGGCGGGCGCGTGCGCATCAGCCGCGACATGCACGGCAAGCGCCAGTTCGTGACCGACCTCGAGCCGGGCAGCTTCTTCGGCGACCTGGCCCTGCTCGACAATTCGCCGCGCAGCGCCCAGGCGCGCGCGCTCGACGCCTGCGAGCTGGCCGTGTTCTTCCGCGACGACTTCCTGGCGCTGATGGAAACCGACGCCGTGATCGGCTACAAGATCTCGCTGGCGCTGGCGCGCCACATCGGCCAGCGCATGCGCCTGCAGATCGACGGCCGCGCCTACCTGGAGGCCTTGTGATCGGCGGCCCCGACGCCGGCACCGCCGCGCTGCGCCAGGAACGCGCCGGTCCGGTGGTCTGGACCGGCATCGTCGCCGTCACCTGCCTGCTGCTGGTGCTGCTCGAGCACATGCTGTGGCTGGTGCTGCCTTTTATCTTCGGTACCGTCATCTACTACATGCTGCTCGGCCCGATGCAGCGCCTGCTGCGCGCCGGCTTCACCCGCAACGTCTCGGCCACGCTGGTGGCCGTGGCCTTCTTCGGCGCCGCCGGGCTGGCGGCGATGGCGGCGCTGTCCTGGAGTTCCGGTCCCGCGGACGGCGGCGGCTGGCACGAGACCGGCGCGCGCTACCTGGACGGCGGCGTCGCCTTCGTGCGCACCACGATGGCGCTGCTGGAAGCGAAGTTCCCGCTGCTGGCCGAGATGCACCTCACCGCCGTGGTGAACCGCGAATTCTCCGCCTTCACCGACGACTTCGCCCAACGCCACCTGACCGCCATCGTCGTGACGGCCGCCGGCTGGCTGCCCTCGCTGCTGCTCGCGCCCTTCCTCGCCTTCTTCTTCCTGCGCGACAGCCTGCGCTTCAAGAAATTCCTGGCGCGCGCCGTGCCGAACGCCTATTTCGAGCGCACGCTGTTCCTGCTGCACCAGGTCGACCAGACCGCGCGCCGCTACTTCGAGGGCCTGCTCAAGCTGACCATCCTCGACACCATCGTGCTGGCCCTCGGCCTGTGGGTGATCGGCGTGTCGTCGCCGCTGCTGCTGGGCTTCATCTCCGCCATCCTGGCCTGGGTGCCCTTCGTCGGCTCGGTGGTCGGCTGCCTGATGGTCGTCATCGTGGCCGCCACCGACGCCCCGGCCAACCCGCTGGTGGCCTATGGCGCCATCGTCGTCTTCATCCTCGCGCGCCTGCTCGACGACTTCGTGTTCATGCCGCTGACGCTGGGCCGCAGCCTGCACATCCACCCCCTGGTGACGGTGCTGATGATCTTCGTCGGCGGCGCCCTGTCGGGCGTGGCCGGCCTGATGCTGGTGCTGCCGCTGCTGGGCGTGGTGATGGTGATCGGGGAAACGCTGGGACTCCTGATGACCAATCCGCGCCTGCGCGCGCGGCACCGGTACGCGAAGGCCTTGCGGGAGAAGCAGGCGAGTGCGGACTTGCGGGTGTAATCCGCAGTGCGGTGTCGTTGCGCGTCAATCCCTCAGTTTTCGGTATGAGGATTCCGTGCCGTCGTCCAGATTCCTCAGATACAGGATCTGGTTTTTCCACTTCAACACTTCGTAATCGAAATCCAGTTACTGGTCGTGGTCGTTCTTTATATGCAGCATGCAACCGGCCAGCTCCCAGCGACCGGAAAACTCCGGGCGATGCTGCAGCCAGGACATGAAGCCATGTTTTTCGCCGCCATCAAGCACGAATTCATCGAAGTCTCCTCTGCTGACGTTTCGCCAGCTTCCGGAGATGACGGTCTCGTCGACGCCGCAATGCGGTCCTGCCGCTCCGCTCGGCTTGCTGAGGGAGGAGATTCTTGTACGGTATGCCGCTGCCAGGCACGCGATGTCGCCACAACGGTTCCTTACATCCGATATCCACCGCCTCTGGTCGCGCCTCAAGTCGTCCGGCCTGTCCATCTTCATGCGTCCACGGTAGGCTGCATCGAGCTCGTCATCCAGCGCAGACAGGCCTGGATCGGAACAAACCAGCTTCTCGACACCGTCGACGGCCCGGGAACAATCGAAGCTTGCGGCGGCAGCCGTTGCCGCTCCCGCCGACAAGGCAACGACAAGGAGCAAGCGGCCTGCGTCGGTGAACATCCGTGGCCCAGCCATTTTCATATCGTGCCCGCCGCTCTGTTGTCTCACGTTTTCGGCATCCATTGCCACATGGTTTGACTGTATTCGGAGGCGTCGAATACAGGCATGGCTTCACCCAATGCAAAGCAACGGGCGCTTCCGTTTTTTGCTGGACTGAACCAGTTCCCCGCTCTTGGACAGGGTTGACCACCTTCTACACGCAGTATCTCGGTTCCGTCGGCAAGCCTTACCGGGCGGCGTGGCAGGCTGCGTGCGTAATCGACCATGTCCCTCGGATAGACCTCTTCTTGCCGGTACAAGCTATCATCGATATCGAGAAGATACGTAAAAGCGCCCGAGCACATGGCCCAGTAGCCAAAATAGGGGGAAAATTCGGGGCTGATTTTCGTGTGCGCATTCCAGAAGGCGGCCTTGCCTTCATTGCAGGGTACCAGCTCTTGACATACTTCTTCATCAACTTCGGACGGTCCGCAGGAGAGGCATCGATGACATCCATGAGCTTTTCGTATGGTTGATCCCATAGCCATCCTTCCGGTGAAGACCGATCGGAGAAATAAAAATTCAACAACTCTTCCAGTACTGCATCGACGTCGTCAAATGCGCCGTCTTTCAGCCATTCAACAATGGTCGGCAACAGATCTTCTCGATGCAACAGAATTGCAACGCAAACCAGGTTAATGTAATCGACATATGTGTCGATCATATCGTCCAGAATAAAGGGCGAAAAGTAATCATCTTCCGGCACTTCCGCATTCTTCCTGACGTATCGATCATAGGCATCGATTACGTCATCGAACGATTTCGCCAACGTATCCAAGTTTTCTCCAGCCGTATAGCGAAGCTGAAATCCTTCCCATACATCGGCAGCGCGATAATCCAAAGCAGAAGTATGCGCATGAGTGTGACTCGGCGGTCGGCGCAATAGTTCCGCATA